>NZ_JBELZM010000009.1:0-68537 GCF_040273735.1 Solibacillus sp.
GGGCTGTCCGGTAAAACTACTGGACAGCCCCTTGTTATTTCCGCCTATTTTGAATGGGCGACTTTATTAGAAAAATTCCATGTAATATTAGAAGTTTTATACTTGATATTAGAAAAGTCGGCCCCTTTTTTTAAACAGTAGCACCTCTTATTAGAACAACCTCCATTTATATTAGAACTTCCGGCTTTTATACGAACTTTTTCATTTATATTAGAACTTTAACCATCCTTATTAGAACATTTACAGCATAAATAAAAAAGCTTGTACGCACTCGCGCACAAGCTTTCTTCACACTTAATTTGATTTTATAACTAACTCTTCATTTTCCAATGCAATTGATAAACTTCCACCTGCTGTGACTTCTCCTTTTAACAGTTCACGGGCAACAATCGTTTCCAAATGGCGTTGGACGAAGCGTTTGAGCGGACGTGCACCAAACTGCGGGTCAATCCCGTGCTTCACAATCCAGTCCACAACTTCTCCACTAACAGACAGCGTAATTTCCTGTTCTGCGACCCGTTCTTGAAGCTGCTTTACATATTTCCAGGCTATCTTATGGAAGTGCTCATTCGATAATGCATGGAACATAATAATATCGTCCATCCGGTTCAACAGTTCCGGTTTAAAGTGCTGGCGCAATGCCGCTTGGACAAGCTGTTCCGATTCTTCAGATGCTTCCAGTAAAAATTGTGAACCGATATTCGATGTCAAGATGATGACGGTATTCGTAAAGTTGACGATCCGCCCCTGGCTATCGGTAATTCGGCCGTCATCGAGTACTTGCAGTAAAATATTCGCAACATCCAGATGCGCCTTTTCGATTTCATCCAGCAATACAACGGAATATGGATTACGGCGTACCGCTTCTGTAAGCTGACCGCCTTCTTCATAGCCAATATAGCCTGGAGGAGCTCCAACAAGCCTTGATACAGAATGTTTCTCCATATACTCGCTCATATCAATACGGATGAAATGGTCTTCAGAATCGAATAGTTGTGCGGCCAATGCTTTTGCCAATTCCGTTTTTCCGACACCGGTTGGACCGAGGAACAGGAAGCTTCCGATCGGCTTATTCGGATCTTTAATACCTGAACGCGCACGCCAAACTGCCTCCGTTACATAAGTTACCGCATCGTCCTGGCCGACTACCCGTTCATGCAGTGTATCTTTTAAGCGGAGCAGTTTTTCGCGTTCACCTTCAACAAGTTTCGTTACCGGAATACCTGTCCAGCGCGAAATAATTTTAGCAATCTCTTCTTCGGTCACTTCTTCACGCAGCATCCGGTTACCTTCTGACTGCTTCAACTGCAGTTCCAGTTCGGCGATTTCCTTTTCAAGCTGTGGTATTTTACTGTATTGAAGCTCACTTGCCCGCGCTAAATTATTGCCTGAAATAAATAAATCATCGCGCTCGGCTTCCATTTTTTTCAGTTCATCTTTTTTATCGCGTACAATTTGTAAGCCGTTTTTCTCTAGTTCCCACTGTTCCTTCATTGACTTTATTGATACTTCCAATGTATCAATTTCATCTGTAATGATTTCGAGACGTTTTTTGCTTGCATCATCTTTTTCTTTTTTCAGCGCCTGCTGCTCAATTTTCAGCTGTGTAAGACGGCGCGTTAACTGATCCAGTTCCTGTGGCATTGAATCAATTTCTATGCGGATCATTGCACATGCCTCATCGACAAGATCAATTGCTTTATCCGGTAAAAAGCGGTCTGTAATATAACGGTTCGCCAGTTCGGCCGCAGCAATAATCGCACGGTCATGAATACGAACACCACGGTGATGTTCTTCAAAACGATCTTTTATTCCGCGTAAAATGGAGACCGTATCTTCAATAGAAGGTTCTCGCACCATTACTTGCTGGAAGCGGCGTTCCAATGCAGGGTCTTTCTCGATATACATGCGGTATTCATCCAATGTTGTTGCTCCAATACAATGCAGTTCACCGCGTGCAAGCATTGGTTTCAGCATATTTCCTGCATCCATCGCTCCGTCCGTTTTCCCTGCACCGACAATTGTATGGATCTCATCGATGAATAGAATTATACGCCCATCAGAATCTTTCACTTGCTTTAATACAGACTTCAGCCGCTCTTCAAACTGCCCTCGATACGATGCCCCGGCAATCAGTGCACTCATATCCAGTTCATATAGCTCCGCATCTTTTAATCCTTCAGGAACATCCTGTCTCACAATACGCTGTGCCAGCCCTTCGACAATCGCTGTTTTACCAACACCTGGCTCACCGATGAGGACCGGATTGTTTTTTGTTTTACGTGACAGAATACGAATAACGTTCCGAATTTCCTCATCTCGTCCAATAACCGGATCCATCTTACCGTTTTTTACTTGTTCAATTAAGTTACGTCCAAATTGTTCTAATGGCGGACGATTATCTTGTGTTTGGTTAAATTGCATAAAGTGCACCCTTTCATTAAGTTTGACCTTTTTTGATTAATTTAATTATAAGTCAAAATTGGTCAAACAACAAATAATTACCCTGTATTATTCGCAAAAAGTTCCTTAAAAAAAATCGATCACTTTGCTTATACGCAAAATGACCGAATTTCAATCTTTATTTACTTATTATTAACGGATACCTAATGCCATTTTTGCATAGCGGGACATATTGTCCTTAGACCATGCCGGTTGCCATACGATATCAACCTTCACTTCTTTTACTTCCGGTAATTCGCTAAGTGCCGTTGTTACTTGGTCAACGATAACCGGTGCAAGCGGACAGCCCATTGATGTTAATGTCATCGTAACGATTGCTAAGCCCTCGTCTGTTAAATCCACTTCATATACTAAGCCTAAGTTGACGATATCAATGCCTAACTCAGGGTCAATTACGTTTTCCAATGCACCTAACATACTTTCTTTCATATCGTGATCAATTGCCATTTTAAATTTCCCCTTTCGCCATGATGTTATTGTTAATCATAGCAGAACGTATGCTTTATGCCAAACATTGTGCCATAAATTGCGTGACTTGCAAAATCCCGTTTCTTGATACTGCATGCCCTGCTTTTCGTTCTGCCAAATAAGTAATATGTTCTGCTTTTTTTTCTTTTTCCAGTTGTTCAACGTAATCTCGGCTCATATGATAAGGAACAACCGTATCGCGCTCACCATGCCAGAAAATGATTGGTTTGTTTGCCCATAAATCTTCATGCTGCTCCATATCGAATTTTTGCAGCATTTGAAGCAGGCCGTTTTGCTGTTCTTCAGACAACGGAAATGTTACGCCTTTTTGCTTTAAATCCTCTACTTGATGGAGAGCCAGTTTCGTATAGCTTGTCGTTCCCATACAAATACCTGCCGTTTCAATCCATGGATAGATCGCTAAACAGCCTGAAGTGACGATTCCGCCCATTGAAGTTCCGGCAATACCAACCTTGTTCCCTGCTAAGTTTTTCAGCTTCAATTCTTCATAAATAGTATGTACTTCTTCCACTGACTTTAATACAATTTTCCAGAAGTTAAAGTTCATCTGCTCTTCTGTCAATTGGTTCGAGCGCTCTCCATGCATTAATGCATCAGGTAGTATAACGCGTACACCTTGTTGCACAAACTGATAAGCGTAATGTAAATTATGTTCCTTTGCGCTTAAAAAACCATGAAGAAAAATAACGACCGGTGTCTGCTCATCCATCGTTTTATCATACACATGCAGTAATGGAATGGACTTCCATTGTTCTTTATCTACTATCAAATTTCTCACCTCTTTGTTTACATTAGCAAAAATTGGTCGATGTTTCAAAACTTTGACGAATGCTATTTTTGCACGTTACAATTATACCCAGGCTAAAGGAGGCTTACTCTTATGAACGAACATTTAATTGTATTAGATTTAGACGGCACTTTATTGACGGACGAGAAGAAGATTTCTGCGCTGACAAAGGAAACTTTGTTGAAAGCAAAAGAAGCAGGTCATCAGGTGATGATCGCGACAGGACGTCCGTATCGTGCGAGTCAGCTTTATTATCAGGAGCTGAGTTTAACAACTCCGATTGTCAATTTCAACGGAGCCCTCATCCACCACCCTAAAAATCCGATGTGGCAAACGATTCATACTACAGTCGATTTAAGTGTAGTCCATGATGTTGTAGAATCGGTTCATAAATACGAATACGACAACTTAATCGCCGAAGTATTGGATGATGTGTACCTTCACCGTGAAGATGAAGGTGTGCTTCAGTTGCTGCACATGGGGAATCCAAATATTTTAACGGGCGATCTGAAAAATACATTAAAAGAAAATCCGACAAGTTTACTTATTCAGGCAGATGATGTAAATACACCGATCATCCGCAAGCATTTACAGGATGTTCACGCTGAACTGATCGAGCATCGACGTTGGGGAGCGCCTTTCCCTATTATTGAAATTGTCCACAAAGGGTTAAGTAAAGCAGTAGGCATCGACCATATTGCAAAAGAAATGGGCATTCCGCGAGAACGCATCATTGCATTTGGCGATGAGGACAACGATTTGGAAATGATTGAATACGCAGGCGTTGGCGTTGCGATGAGTAACGGTATCGACGATTTGAAAACAATCGCCAATGAAATTACGCTATCGAACAATGAAGACGGCATCGGGAAATTTCTGCAGGACCGATTAAAACTGTAATACAATATAAACAGCCTGGAAAAGCATGTTGTATGCTTCTCCAGGCTGTTTCATTTTATTTAACTTTCTGCACGTCGTTTTTTCCCGCGCTTCATAATAACAATCATAAATGCTGTGTATAACACAACGACTAATCCAAGTGCCACAATGTAAGAAGTGTTAATACCACGTGCTTCAATCACTTGGTACACTTCTACCATTTCGCGGTCTAAAATAATCGCATAGTTGCCGTCCTTATTTTCACGTATGATTTCATTATTGAACATCCCGCGAACTTCTTTTCCCTCACCTAGCTCAGCGACCGGAATATGCACACGTTTTGTTTTACTACTATTATTAATGACAACAATCCATGTTTCCTCATCCGATTTGCGCTCAAATACAATATAGCCGTCTTCATTTTCAAGCCATTTAAATTCCCCGTTACGCAAAGTATCGGAATCATTTCGTAAAGACTGTAGCTTTCCGACATAATCGGCTAATTCCGAGTCCGTTTTAAAATTGTAGTACTGGTGCGCTTCAACACCCGCTTCCCCATTCATCGCAATTTCAGATCCATATTGTACGATCGGCACACCAGGAAGTAAAAGAGTGCTCGCAATGGAAATTTTACTGCGTGTCGGTGGATACATGCCTTCCTCTGTTGCCGCTAATGTGAACCGGTCCGACCAGATTGTATCTGCCATCGATAATACCGGAGTTCCTGAAAGCATTTCCTCGATATGAGGCTCCAGTACTGTCGTATTTAAATCAACATTTTTAAAAGCATTCGTGAAGTTGGAAGCAGTATCACCGTAAAATTTCGCATCAAAATCTGCATCACTTTCTGCATTAGCAATGACATAGGCACCTGCTGCTTTCAACTGCTCGATAAAGCGATTTAAAAAAGCAGTATCGGCCTGTTCAATATTCGTTAAACGAACCCCGTCCAGTTTATATGTATTTACAAATTGTACAGCACTGTTGATCAGCTCATTCTGTACTTCTTCATTCGTTAAGTCCCACTGTATTTTCCCATCATTTTCAGATGCCACAAATCCTTGTTTTTCAGCAAGTTCATGGTTCGGACTAACATTGGAAATCGGGAAGTCAACCATCATTTTGATTTCGCGTTTTTGATAAGCCTCGACCATTTTTTTAAATTCGTCTGCTGTTCCAAAACGGTGGTCAAACATTGTATAGCTCGTTGGCATCGACCCATCATATTTTTCAGTCTCAAATACGGAGCCTATCGACAACATCGTATAGCCCATGTTTGCTACATAATCGATTTTCTTCAGCAATCCATTGAAATCCCCGCCCGTAAACATCGTCGGGTCTTGCGCATTTACTGTATCATCATCATTTTTACCGGTACCATTAAAAAAACGGTCCACTAAAACATCATATATACTTTCATCTGCAATCGTACGCTCTTCCGCATTTGCAACAGCAGCAACTGACAATGAAGTCGAAAGCAGCACACCCGCAGCTAATGTACGAAACCATTTATTAAATCCCATTCATTTCCCTCTCTTTCAAATACAGTCCAACGTCATTTTACCAAAAAAGGTATAAATGTAGCTAGCTTAAATAGTTATTTATAGGAAATTCAACAAATACGTGTCAGAAATGTGTATAGAGGGGTTGATATAATTAGGAATTGAGGCAAGGTGTCTTTAATTAGAGGGTTGCGTGTAAAACGTTGAGCCCGGGAAGTAGAACTACCTTATTTAATGTGGAACGATTCTCCACCTAAGTAGAACAAATAGCAGGGAATGTTGAAACTGCCGGGATATTAGAACTTTATAGGTGAAATGTTGAACGTTGAGCCAGCAAAGTAGAACTATGAAAACCTAATGTAAAACGTCTCTCCTCAAAAGTAGAACAAATGCATCAGAATGTAGAACTACCCGAGATATTAGAACTTTCAGGATGAAATGTGGAAAGAGGAAACCGAAAAGTAGAATACCT
Organism: Solibacillus sp.; assembly: GCF_040273735.1. Classification (NCBI taxonomy): domain Bacteria; kingdom Bacillati; phylum Bacillota; class Bacilli; order Caryophanales; family Caryophanaceae; genus Solibacillus; species Solibacillus sp. The sequence continues at coordinate 6,593 of NZ_JBELZM010000009.1, forward strand.
CCAATATAAAGTAGAACGTCTCTCCCCTAATGTAGAACAAAACGCTACAAAAATAGAACGAATCCCTGGAAAGTAGAATTCTCCCTACTCCATACAAAAAAGCGTGTAAAAAGCCACCTCCACTTTTTACACGCTTCAATCTTTATTAGAAGTTTACACCGATACCCATGCTTAAGCCTAAGTATAATGTGATTAATAGAACGATACCGAATAGTACCCAGAACATATTGACAGATTTGCCTTTGTTTTTACGTACTAATACCATTTCCATAAAGCCGATTACTAAAATACCAAATAACACTTTCATGTCATAGTTCATGCCGCTTTCAGTGATTTTGTCGCGCCATTCCAGGAATAAAGATAATCCTGTAACGATCACTAAAATATACATTAAACGTAAAATCATGTGTACTGCTTTCATTTTTTTGCCGGATAATGCAGCGATAAAGAATAATATTAATGCTATTACCCAAGTCGTGATGTGCATATGCGTCGTACTAGTTAAGAAATCCACGAATTTTCCACCTCTTCTATTTATTCTCTACAGGCAATATCCTACCATGTAAAGCTATATAAATTCAATTGAATCTTCCAAGTTCAATGAGTTGTCATATAAAAGCTAAATTTTTCTACAAAAAAGGCAGTAGATTTCCCCTATCACTGAAAATCTACTGCCTATTAATATCGGAATCTAGCTATCCGCAGCTATGAAAATATTAAGCAAATCGGTTTGCTAAAGTCCCGATTCCTTCAATTGCAATTTTCACTTCATCGCCTGCTTTCAAGAATTTCGGCGGGTTCATCCCTTTTCCGACTCCGGCCGGCGTACCTGTTAAAATTACATCGCCCGGCTCTAATGTTACATATTTTGAAACTGTCTCAATAATTTCGGAAACAGAGAACAACATATCTTTCGTCGATCCATTTTGGCGTACTTCACCATTTACTTTCGTCACAATTGATAATGTGTGCGGATCAGGAATTTCATCTTTCGTTACTAAATACGGCCCCATTGGACAGCTGCCTTCCAAACTTTTACCTAAGAAGAACTGTTTATGCTTCTCCTGTGCATCACGGGCTGTAAGATCATTGGCAATTGTATAACCGAACACATAGTCAAATGCCATTGCTTTCGGAACGTTTTTTCCGCGCTTGCCGATTACGACAGCTAACTCCCCTTCATAATCAAGGGAATCCGTCACATCTGCATGCACAGGTAATGTCGATTCATCAGGGGCAATTGCAGTTGGTGATTTTGTGAAAACAACGATATGTTCCGGAGCCTTTTCTGCCCCCATTTCGCGGGCATGATCACTGTAATTTTTACCAACACATAAAATATTTTTCGGTGTACGAGGAACTGGCGACAGCCACTCAATATCAGAATAAGCCAGTTTAAACTGGGCTCCCTCTTCATGATTTTGAGCTGCTTCTACTAATTTACGAACCTGCTCAACAAATTCGTAGCCATGTGCAATCCCGTCAATAATTGTTTTCGGAAAGTCTTTTAGTACATTAAGTTGGTTTTGGATTTCGATTACATCCCAAACTGCCTCTTCTTTTTTTACTTTTGGGCCAAACTTTACTTGTTCGTTTACTTTAAAAGATAACAATTTCATAACGTGGAGCACTCCTTCTGTTTTTTTACATCATACATTAAAATATAAACAATTGCCTTACTTTTCTGACAAAAAGGGCCTTAATACGTAAAACTAAGCGTTCGGTGCATAAAATTTTATACAATACCACATTCTTAGTTCACGTTTTACGTTCTGCAGGTTTACCGTAAGTAAATCTTTTCAGTAATGCTTCAATCGGTCCTTGTTTGTATTTTGAGAAATAGATTTCCGCAAATAGTACTTGGATAACGAAAATTCCTACCGCCAAATAAATCCCCATCTGCACATCCACTTTTCCGTATAAACCGAACCCCCAATTGTAGAACAGTACCGTACAAATAACTGACTGCATCAGGTAAAGCGTGAGAGACATACGGCCAGCCTTTGCAATCGGCGTCAGCAGTTTTACTATGACCGGTAATTGTGTCAGCAATGTTATAGCTGCCATATAGCCAATCGCAAGCAGCGGTCCGCCGATATAAACTTGCAAGTATTCATTGCCCAATGTTTGGTCACCGAATATCGGCAAACTCTTCAAATAAAGTCCGCAGCCAATACCAGCAACAGCCAAAATGATCCAAACAATGATTTTTTCTTTTGCCTGCTCGATTATACGCCATTTTGCAAGTGCCGCGCCAAACAGCATATAAGGTAATATTGTAAATAAAGACGAAATCCACATCATGACACTCATCTGAATCGATAAATCATCAAGACGCTGCATAAATGCATCCGTCCAGTTCCCGATACCATATGCTGTTAAGGCACTTTGAATTGCTTCAATATCGACAGAGAAACTATCCATTGATGCCGTAAAAAAACCTGCTGCGACATATAAACTTAAATTAAAACCGTGATACAGAGCATTCACCGCAACCGCCACCATCAGAAGCCATTTTGCCTTAATACGAATTAGCGCGATTAAAAATACTCCGCAAAATGCGTACGTGGCCAAAATATCGCCCCACCAGATGACAATCGCATGAAACATCCCAATGCAAAATAATAAAATTAGACGCTTCGGCGCAAACCGGTAAAAATCTGCGCCCGTCTCACTTGCTTTTACATATTGCATTGCTAATCCATACCCGAACAGCATAGAAAATAACGGATAAAAGCTGCTTTGTACATAAATATCCAAAAGCTGTTGGAGTATTATATCCTGAACTTCATTAAACCAGCTGCTCAAATCCGCTATATGCGGCATCGGTAAATAAAACCCAAACATATTAACTAATAAAATGCCGAGTAAACTTACCCCGCGCAATATATCGAGTGTTGCAACACGCTCGTTCGTACCTACTGGGCGAAAATCCACCGTCAATCCCCCTAATCTATTTTCACTTCTTGTCCAATACTGTATAAATATAAAATGCGTTCGTTTATTTGAATACGCTTAATTGATTGGACAGCATGCTGATAATAGTTTAATTGAATTTGGTACGACTTTGTCATTTTTTGTTTAATTTTCTCTAAATCGCCTAATAAATACTGTTCGATATAGTCGGTTTTATAATCGAGAAGCACCCAGTTTCCATGTTCATCTTCAAAAATGCAGTCGATGACACCCTGTACTATTTGGGCATCCCCTTCCTGATCTTTCAAACTAAGTGTAAATGGTTCTTCTCTTAGTACTTGCGTTGCTTTTTTAAAACGCTCTCCGACTTCCGTTTGGAAAAAGGCAAATACTTTTTCCGCTGAAACTGCATCCGCTTCAATTTGCTGCAGCAGTTTACGATTTACAAGCGATTGGATATAACTTTCCGTCTCTTCAATCGATGTAAAGCCTTGCTGCGGGATATGCTGCATCACGGCATGGACAGCTGTACCGACTTCGGTTGCCGAAAGCTTCCGTTCTTTTTTCCCTTTTAGCATAAAGCTCGGTACATCGGTTTTTACGTAGCGCTTCGCTTCCATATTATAAAGCTGCTCTTCTTCCATCCGCTGCAAACTTTCGAGACGCTTTTGCTCTGATACCGACGTTTTTGATTTCTTCGTAACCGCATTTGCATATGGATACGGTGTCGTGAAACGTTTCATCAGCAGCTGAACCAAATCTTCATTCACTGCCTGTTCAACCACTTCATGCTCCACCGTTTCCGCTTCATTGGCAAGCAAGTAGTCACGGTTTGGAATGATGCGGACCGTCCATTTCTCTGTTGTGGCCGCTTCTTTCGAATAGCCGTAATTGGCAAACAGGAAATCATTATGACGTGCAACAGCCGGACCGACCCAGCTTAAATAGCTGTTCGCTTTCGAACGAATGTATGCAGGGAGCACCGTATCCTCCAGTTCCTGATAAAATGCCCATTCTTCCTTCTGCTTTTCCCAATCTTTAATCGATCCTACTAAAATGAGGCGCTCTTTTGCACGGGTCATCGCCACATATAAAACGCGCATTTCTTCTGCCTTCATTTTCGCAAGCTTTTTCTCCTTCACATATAAATGCGGTAAGGATGTCGAAATGATATTTAGATCCGGATTCACTGATTTAATCGCCAAACCGAAATCCTGATCGAAAATATAGCGGCTGCCTAAGTCTTTCGTATTGAATGTACGGCTCATCCCCGCTACAAATACGACCGGATATTCTAATCCTTTTGATTTATGGATTGTGAGCAATGTGACGACATCGTCCGCTTCACTCGTCGATTTCGCAATCCCTAAATCATCTCCACGTGAACTCATCCGGTCGATAAATCGCAGGAAGCGGAATAATCCGCGGAATGATGATTTTTCATAGCTTAATGCACGGTCATGCAGTGCCCGTAAGTTCGCCTGGCGCTGCTTGCCGTTCGCCATCGCTCCGACCATTTCGTAGTAATTCGTATCTAAATACACTTGCCATACTAAATCGGCCAATGCCCCGTGACGGGAGAACTGGCGCCATTTCTGATGCATTGTAAAGAACTTATCGAGCTTAGCCTCTGTTTCAATTGGCATGTCACCCGCTGCTTCTTCTTTATACTGCTTTAATGCCTCATAAAAAGGTACTTTCCCGTTAATTAAACGGATTTTTGCCAGTTCGTTTTCCGTTAACCCGATAAATGGCGCACGCAGTACAGAAGCGAGCGGAATATCCTGATACGGATTGTCGATGACCTTTAATGTGTTGATCATAATCATCACTTCAAGCGATTCAAAATAGCCGCCATCCGTTTCGGCGTAGAGCGGCAGGCCGGCCAATTTGAATTCCTCTGCAAACGTCGTATACCATGTGCGGGAACGCATCAATACGACAATATCGCGGTAGCTGACAGGACGCATTGATTTCGTTTTCGGATTGTACACTTGTCCACCATGATCGACTAAATCACGGATGCGCTGAATAATGTAACGTGCTTCCTGCTGTGCCGAGCTGATACTCTCTTCGTCGGAACCATCTTCGCTTCCTGGAATAATTTGCGCTTTTGAATCACCTTCCAGTAATACTAATTCAATCGGTACTTGCTGCTCATCATAGCTCGCCCCGAATTTAAGTTTTGCCTGTTCATCGTACGCAATTTCGCCGACTTCTTCGTCCATTATTTGCTCAAATACATAGTTCGTACCTTCCAGCACTTCCGAACGGCTGCGGAAATTGGCATTCAGGTCAATTTTCATTCCTGTGCCGGACGGGTCTTCTTCAAAGCGTTTATATTTATCTAGGAAAAGGCGCGGTTCTGCTAGTCGGAATGCGTAGATGCTCTGTTTCACATCGCCGACCATAAACATATTTCCGTCCTGCTCACCGCCGTTTTTCACAAGCTGCAAAATTGTTTCCTGCAGGAAATTGACATCCTGATACTCATCGACAAGCACTTCTTTGAAACGCTTCTTGAAATTCAATGCCACATCGGATGGCTGGGGTGGATTTGTTGTACTTTCTTCATCTGTCAAAATTTCCAATGCATAATGCTCCAAATCCGAAAAATCAAGCAGGCCTCGTTCTTGCTTCGCCTTTTTAAACGCTTCACTGTATTCAATCGTCAGTTTAACGAGCGTTTCCAAAATAGGCTTCGTCGCCGCCATCTCCTGAACATACAACTTTGGATGACGCGCAAAGAATGTATCCTTTAAATCCGTCAGCATTTCTTTTGCCGTATCGCGATGATTTTTCGCTACCGCATAATATTGCTTATCTTCCTCGGTATCCTTTTTCGTCAACGGCTTGATACGTCCGAACTCAATAGCAGGAATCAGATCATAAGCCTGTTCCCATGAGCCTTCCTCCATCGCTTCAAGTACATGCTTAACCCCGGTATATTCTGCTTCAAACAATGGCTTGTTTTTCTCTAAAGCAGGTGTAACAGACACAATTTGCAAGCCTTTTTCTAGACGAGTGGCAATTTCTTTCAGGCTTCCGATAATAAAAGGTCGGACTTCCTGCGCAATGACCAGTTCATCGATCGGACTTTCCGGGTCAATATCGTATTTCTCCGGCAATGCACGCAGCCATTCATACGGGTTTGGCTGTACACGCGACACTTTATACATTTCCTGCAGCAACAATTCAATCGCCTGATCACTGCGGTCAGATGCAAAGCTGTCGACTAATGTGTAAAGCTCCTCTTTCGTAAATAAAGTTTCCATATCGCCCCGGTATGCCTTTTCAAGCACATCCATCAGCACATCATCCTGCAATAACGAAGCTTCCTCTGTACTTGCCAGACGGAAACCAGGGTCCAGATCAATCGTGTATGCATACTCACGGCAAATCGATAAACAGAATGAATGCAGCGTTGAAATTTGCGCTTTGTTCAATAAACTTAATTGACGGCGCAGAAAATGATTGCTCGGATTTTGGGCAAGTTCCTTTTCAAGCGCTTCTGCCATACGGTTTCGCATTTCCGCAGCCGAGGCATTTGTAAACGTTACGACGAGCAGCTCATCCACATCAATGCGCTTGTCTTCAGGCGCTAAAATCTTTTGGATAAGTCGCTCGATCAATACCGCCGTTTTTCCTGAACCGGCCGCTGCCGACACTAATATGTCATGACCGGATGCGTAGATGGCTTTCCACTGAACATCTGTCCATTGAACATCACTCGGCTTCGCTGGAATTGTCATCTGCACATACCACCTTTTTAATATTTTCAAATACTTCCTGTTCAGGCTGTTTCTTGATTTCGTTGAAGCTGTTGCCTGTTTCCGACTGGTCGAACTGGCAAACCGACTTAAAACTGCAATACGTGCAAGCCTTTTGATTGCCCAAGCTGTACGGTTTAATTTCCGTATTTCCGCGGTAAATTTCATTGCCCGCCTGACGGAATTTATAATGCACAAATTCCTGCAAGTTTTCCATCTGCTCCTGTTCGATCACTTTTGAGGAACGGCTGTTAAATTCCGGATTCTCTCCGCTTTTAAACGCCGCTGGTACAATAATTGATGTCTTACTCGGCTCAAGTGACTTGTCCATTAGTTGTGCCACTTCCACATCTTTTACCATATAGCCGCTTAACTTGAACTTCTCCTGACGAAGATTTTCAACGCGATCATACTGCTCATAATCCTCTGTCGGAATTAGAGGATTGTGTACATGCAGGTAGAACATCCCGGCCGCCTGGACAATGATATTCTCCAGCTCTGATAAATCCTGAATGAATTTTCCTTCACGTGCAATAATCGGGATATTTTTCATCGCTACATCTAAATACGTCAACAGCTGCAGCGAGATTCCATTATATACTTCGGTAAAATCAAGCTTGCGGCCGCTTGATTTATAATCAATAACACGCAAATACAGATTTTCCGCATCTTTATATGCATCAATACGGTCGATTTGCCCGCGCACATACATTTTCCGGTTATGTTCCAGATCGATTTTCAGTGCTTCCAGCGGATTGCGGTCATCCTGTTCTGTATTTTTGTCGTCGCGCTTCCCAAACGGCTTTTCATGGGCAATTGCTTTAAACTTGGACAGCTCACTTTGATTGATGAGTGCATAAATTGTACGTGCCACGATTTTCACAAGTTTCGTTTTAATATATTCAAAGCGGTGACTGCTTTTTAAAATACTGTACGAGAAATAATCCGCCAGTTTTGAAATGGTTTCATTCGCCTTTTTATAGCAAGCTACATATGTCGTAAGAGGGATCGATGGCTCTTTCTCGGATAAAATTGTCCGGATTGCCTCATGGAAAAGATCGCCCATCGCGAATGTTTCCAGCTTGAATTCCGTACGCTCCTGCAGTTTCAGCCCATAGGATGCAAAATGTGAATACGGACAGCTGTAAAAGCGTTCAATACGCGATACACTTGCCAAAAAGTCTTCCCCATACAATGCTGTTGCTATGTCTTCAGTTAGCGGTTCAGCTTCATTCGTCGTATACAAAGGTTTTTCCACGACATTCAGTACATCTTTCCAGCGATGTTCCCGTTCATAAAATGCTTTTAACGCCGCCCATTCTTCGGTAAGCGGACGTCGCTCGTGCTGTGCCTGCTTCAGCTGGGTCATTAAGAAGCCGATTGCCGGTGACGGATGCTGTATATAATTAAGCACATTGTCTTTTTGAAGTTCGTCAAGCGGGTCCATTGCAATTTGCCTATGCGGCAGTGTACGAACTGTTTTTTCCTCTGGCGTGCCTCGATTTCCGATAATTTCGAACATGCTGTGCAGGCGGTTAATATAAAGCGATGGAAGCTTGCTTTTACTTTCCTCATCTGCATCTGCATACGTAATATATAAATAGTGTGTCGATGAAGAAATCGCACGGTAAAACAGGAAGCTTTCCTGCAGAAGTCTGCTTTTTATACCCGGTGCGAGTTCTACATCGATTTTCTCAAATGTTTCACGTTCGTCATCAGACAGCAGTCCTCCCGCTTCCATACGCATCGGGTATACCCCGTCATTAACACCGATTACGAAAATTGCCTTTTTATTGTCAAAACGGGCAAACTCGACAGTTGAAACGGTCACTTCATCCAATGTCGGCGGCACACTTGCAAATTCAAGTGTTTCAAAACCTTCATCCAAAATTTGTGCTACTTCTTCCAACGGCATAACTTTATCGCCGAACATAAGGTCAAACTGCTCCAAAATATGAATCCAGCCATTCCAAGCCTGTTCATGCTCCAGGGACTGATGAAGTGAATCGGTCTGCTCTTCCTGCTCCTGCATTTTTAGCAGCTTCTTATAAATATCAAGATGCTCCATAAACTCATACAGTGCCACTACAATTTCACGGCCTGTCTTTTTGCCTTTCAACCGGTTCTGCAATGCCAGTACCGGCTCCCTGATTAAGTCTCGTACTGATTTCAAAAGTTGCTCATGCTCCAGCTCATCTTCTGTCTGAACCGCATTTACTTTTTCCAGTGATTTAAAACGGCGATAATGCCATACTTCATCTTTCATCCAGCGGTCATGGACAATTCCTTTTGCGATGACGAAGTTTTCCATAATATCCGCTCTGTCCCGCATTGCGACTAAATTAGCTCCATAAGGGAAAAACAGATCGGTTTTAATGCTTCTGAAAACCGGCTCATATTTCCAGTTTGTCGTAATAATCTCCAGTACGGATCGACTGAATTCGATAAGCGGGTGATAAAGCATCGACCGCTTCTCATTTGAGAAGAACGGAATTTCGTATTGGGTAAAGGTCGTTCCGATAATTGCATCATATACATCTGCCTGGCGGTACATTATCCCGATATCTTTATAACGAAGCCCCTTTTCCAGTACAAGCTGTTTAATTTCCTGGGCAATACCTTGCACTTCTGCGCGCGGGTTTACACCTTCCAATATTTTCGTATGTCCCGTTGATTCGACTGGTGTATCCGTAATTTTGTCGAAGCAATGTTCAATATGCAGCAAGTCCCGATTTGTCGCACGGTAGTTTACTTCTAAATGAACTCGCGGCTCCTCTTCAATATCAATTCCTCGTTCGAATCGTAATTTCTGCAGCTCATTCTTTATTTTATCGTAAGTCATCGCAGCTCTGTAAAACACGGAGCCTTCCAGTAAATCCATTTGCGGGTCTTCCATCGGTAGTACAATTGTTACACGTTTTGCATAAATAAGAAGCTCTTTTAAAATGGCAAATTCCTGTCCATTAAATGAAACAAATCCATCCAAATATATGTGGGTATCTCGCAAGCTTTCCATTTTCGGAATACGTTCAATTAACAGCGGGAAATAGCCAGCTCCATCAATATATTCGATCCCGATGCGCTCATGCAGCTGCTTTAAAATAATGTTCAGATCATGCAATTTATGAAGCAGTACTTCACTTGCACCGTTTAATTTTAATGATTCAATCAGCGGGTCAATTGTTTCCACATCGATATGATATTGACTGAATTCTTTTAAAATCTGCTCGACTTCTTTCGTAAAACCGGGTTTACCTGCCGCTCGTCTAAATAGCAGGAACTCTTCCTGATGTTCTTCCAAAATACGTCGTAACAGCATGCGGTACCCTGTGCCGTCAATGCGTTCGTGGGCAATACCGCCTTCATTTTGCAGCACAAACCAGGCCAGCCGTTTGAATGTCATAACCTGTGCACGCATCATTCCTTCAATGTCATAATTCGTCGTCAGCTCATATTCCGTTGTAAACGACATTTGGTCAGGAACTAATATAAAAATTGGATGTCCAAATATATTTGTTTTTAAGTCATCGACAATCTCACGGTGAATCAACGTTGTTTTCCCCGTGCCTGCCCGTCCTGTTATAACTCGTAACGTCACAATTCCCACCTCACTTATATATCTTCCTTCTATTATAATATAAGAATACTTGTTCGTGCATTAATTGCAATCATACAAAAAAGCCCTGTCTTTTCACTATTTGTAAAAAGCCAAGACTTATAGTTTTTCATTTATGTTTTCGTAACTTCCCGATCTCTCGCAAATCTCTTTCCACACGCTTATTTAAAATATTTTCAATCAATTTGCCGATTCCCCAAATGATTAAAATAATGACAGCTGAAATAATAAGTTTTGCAGGAGAGGTTAAAATATCACGTAAATCACTGCCTAAATAGCTAATTAAAAAGATTAAAATGGGTTTTGAAATAAGGAGTGTCAAAAAATAATATTTCTTTTTAATATTGGATAAACCAGCAACCGTATTGACAACGACAACAGGTGTAAACGGCAGACATAGCAGAACAAACAGTGGTGTAAATCCTCTAATATCCACCCAGTTAATCAGTTTTTTAACTTGTTTCTGTTCTTTAATCCGGCGGAAGAGACGGTACTTTCCGAACATGCGAATCATGAGGAAGAACATGTATGATCCTGCTACCGTTCCAAGCCAGGACAGTAAAAATCCCCAAAACAAACCGTATGCTGCGGCGTTGGCAATAATTATTACGAACAGCGGCAATATCGGTATAAATGATTCTAAAAATGTTAATAAAATTCCGAAAAACGGGCCTAATAACTTATATTTCTCTACAATTGTTTCTATATTATCGATTGTCAGCCAATCTAACATAATCAATCACCCCTACCAAAAACGATAAAAATTCCTGAAGTTATACAATGCTGTCTAGTACAATTTAATCTTAACATAATTTGTTTATACCCGTTTTAACCAAAAAAAAGAACCTCGTATTACCGAGATTCTTTTGAAATTAACTAACAACTAATAATCCAATTTTGTGATTATCATCACGATGGACCACATGCTGGGCAAGACGTAATTCGCCTGAATGATCAAGCACTTCCAAACGACAATGGGCAGCATTGATCTGCAATGCCTTATACAAATCTTCTTCTGTAAAAACATCTTGTCCATTTACACGCTTAATAATTTCACCTGCAACAAGTCCCATTTTCTCTGCAGGAGAATCCGGTAAAATGCCGGCAATCATAACACCTTTATCACTGCGTACAACGGCGTAACTGTTACGGTCCTCTGAGCGACTATAATGAATGCCGATAATCGTACGGGAAATTGCCCCTAATGCTAATGCAGCAGCACCTAGCACCGGCAGGAAATAAGCGGCCAATCCGACGATCAGCACAAATTGCCCTATCATGATAATCGAACGTCCCATTTGAGGATATACATTCATCGGCAGCTTTTGGCGCACCATTTGCTGGAATCCGATAATAAACGGGAAAACAATGATCGAAAACTGTTCTGCTCCGATCGTAAATTGTGGCCAATAAGGCGCAAAATTTTGAATGCCTTCACCCGGAATAATAGTAAAGACAGGTAAAATCCAAAGCTGTTTACTAAAATAGCCTATCCCATTTAATCCACGCTTTGTTTTCTCAACAATCGGTGAAGCAAAACGGGCACCATAACGGCGAATCAGAATCCCTTCTGCCATCAGCAAGAGCCCTGTCATAATCGGAACGGTCATAACAAGTTCGTCCGTAACATTTCTTCCTGCCAGTTCAATAGTTCCGATTGTGTATGACCAATCTTGCCATTGCATCCAAACGATTCCGCAAAAAGCAATCGCCATTACAATCGCCGGCGATAATAATTGATACATATAAATGATCAAACCTACGAAACTTACAATAAATACAATTGTCAATAATTCGAGTGATACTGTTAAGCCTATTACAAGACTAAATAAGGAAATAATAACGGACAGCATAAAGCCCATCGCAAGCATATTTTTCAGCTCGGACCAGCCACCTAGTATCCGTCGGTTAAAATACCTTCGTTCGCGCTTCACTCGGCGATATCCTAAATAAACTGCGGAAATGATGGCGATATAAAACAAAGGATTTATAAAAAATCGGCCAATCCCTTTTAAAATTTCAATCAAAACTGTTCCATCCATATTCTCACCTACCGTACGAATAATTGTACCAAATCCTTTACGGAATGCGTAGTCCCATTTGTACCGGAAATGAAATAAAGGCGTTGTCGAACTTGTATAATTCGACAACGCCCTCTTTATTAAAATTGCTTTATAAAGGATTCACCATCTTACTCGGGTATTGATTTACAAATGAAATAGTCCATCACTCAAACTGATGCATAATATAACTGATCGCCATCTGCAGCTGCATATCATTTACTTTTGACTGTTTGAATGTTTGCAGTTCTTTCGTTAATTCATGGAAAAATACTTCATCCATATATTTTCCTTCTGCAATATCATGCTTTTTTCTGAAGCTTTCTACTTCCTGTGCTGTATCCTCATCAAAGAATCCGTCTGTCCGGCTGATAGCATAGCCCAGTTCACTTAAAATACGCTGGCTGTAGGCAACTTCTTCACTGTATTCTCCCTCTTCATAGCGCCCTTTCAGTATTTTTGTTTCTACACTGTAAAGAGGATGCTGCGTCACTTCCACATCCGGTTCAATCCCGACATCATGGATCCACTTTTTAGAAGGTGTAAGCCATTTATTCGTCGATAATTTTACTTCTCCGCCATTTTGAAGATCCCATGTTTGCTGAACCGTTCCTTTACCGAAGCTCGTCACCCCAATAATGACCGAACGTTTCCAGTCCTGCAGGGCACCCGCAAACACTTCACTAGCTGACGCGCTTCCTTCATTTTGGATAAGTGTTAAAGGCGTGTCACGCAGCCAATTTGCATAAGGCTGGAACTGTTCCACTTCCTTTGTTTTCAGTGGCTCTGTTACACCATCATGATTTTGCATATACGCAAAGATTTTTTCCTTTTGCTCGAACATGCTCATCATTTGGGCAACACTATGTAAATAGCCACCTGGATTGTCCCTCACATCAATGATTAATCCTTCTACTTCCTCCTTAATTACCCCATCAAGAGCTTGTTTCCATTCTTCTGCTGTTTTTTCACCAAATAGATTGATCGTTATATAGCCGAGTTTTTTCCCTTCTACTTCGAGAACTTCAGCTTCCACCGTATCATTTTTCAAACGTTCTCTTTTCATGACTAACTTTAAATGCTGGTCCAGTTCCGGTCGGTAAATGACAAGTTCAACTGCTTCCCCTTCCTTGCCATACATCAACTTACGAACTTCCCCCATAGATTTTCCGTCAAGTCGTACTTCATTAATTTGTATAATCTCATCCAATGGTCGAATACCCGCTTTTTCTGCAGGCGATGCTTTAATAGGGGCCACGACAATAATCTTGCCATTCGCTTCTGCCAACTCAACACCAATTCCGATTCGTTCACTTGCGAGCGTTTGTTTATGTAATGCTGCTTCTTGTTCCGAATAATACGTACTGTAGGGGTCATTTATTGCATTTGCCATACCTCTCAGTGCACCTTCCACCAATTTTTCAGAGTTGATATCATAAACTGATTCGCTCGTAATTAACTGATGCAGTTCATTGACTACTGCAAAATCTGCCTGTTCCTCTTGTGGCTGTGCCTTGATTTTCATAACACCATAAACAATTATACCGATGCATACCATCACAACTACTAATAAAAAAATCCGACTTTTCCGCACGAATTCTCCTCCGTTCCATAAAATTTATGAAGCGAATGAAAGTTTCATACTTATAAAGTCGAATTTATACGTCACAAAATGAAGAATTTAAGATGGCGGTCTGTGCATTCCCCATGCTTAATCAAGTTGTTTCACATTTTCCCGCAATGAATCCAAATCCAGCGGGCCAATGATTTGCTTTTGTATTTTCCCTGCTGAATCAATCATGTATGTTGTCGGCATTGTCAAAATTTCATATTGATAGGCGACTGCTTCTGTTTGTTCCAGTACGATCGGGAAGGTGATATCATAGCTTTTTAAAAACTGCTCCACACGCTCCAGCTTTTCATTTGCATACGTCATATTGACACCGACAATTTCAACATTATCTTCTTTACGGTATTTTTCGTAGTATTTTTGCATATGCGGCATTTCCGCTTCACAAGGCGGACACCATGTTGCCCAGAAATTCAGTACGACCCGCTTCCCTCTCAGCTCCGAAAGTGTCAGCGGCTCGCCTTTTAAATTATATAATGTGAAATCCGGTGCAAATTGACCTTTTTCGAGGCCTACTTCTTCGCCCAGTTCAACTTCTTTCCCTAATGCATTTTCGTTGATTGCAGTACTTTGATTGATTTCAGCTTTTATATAAGCGCCAAGCATTGTGATGACCAGCACTAAAATAATACCGATTCCAATATTTTTTTTCATCAACATCACCCCGCCGTTTCTTCTTACTAGTACATTATCATAACTTTCAGGTAATTATTCAAACTAGATAAATTTCTTTTGAATAGTCAACGATTGAATGACCATAAATAATACAAATTTGCTTTTATCCAATTTGTTTATTTATTTTAAAAAACGGGTATTTATAACATATATATTTTGTTCTAAATACATAGTCCCGATATATGGTCCCATTACAATTTATAAACATATTTTAGACGATTGAATCCTGAATCGTAAACCGGTCCAATTAAGTAAAACGCCTATTTTAATTAAGAATATAAGACTTGGGGGTTTGAACATATTATCAAATTTAAAACTTCCCATCAATATGGATATGAAATTTCATATTAGTTTCACCCTTCTGGACTAAGAATTTGAATTAAATGGCGAATTAAAATGGATAAATGAACAGTTTGCGCAAGTCTATTCTTACGGAGTGCCTAGAAAAATGAATCAATTGACGGAAAATCGATTAGCTTCTATTATAAATAAATTAAGTACCATATTTAGGAATAATGATGAAATTCCAAACACTGAATTTATCTATGAAGATGCCCATACTTACTTCAGAAGAAATAAATTTTAGTCCAGTTAAAACAAGGGGAACTTTTATGGAGAAATTTTATAAAGAAGTTTTAATGAACGGTATTAAAGATATGGTCTTTATACTTAAAGTTGTAAACGATGATTTTCGTTTTCAGTTTATTAATACCGCTGCAATGGAGCGTTTAAATTTGTCTAAGCGAATTGTTGGCTCAAGCATTATGGATATTGAACCAAAGGAAAAAGCAAAATTTTTATATAATCAATACAGCAAAGTTGTTGAAATTCAAAATAGCTATACTTATGAAGATGTTTACGAGGAGAATGGTAAAAAGTATTATGCTGAAACTGTTTTAAGCCCCTTTTTTGATGAAAAAGGTACAGTTGATCAAATCATAGCAGTTGTACGAGATATTACACATGAAAGGAATACTTTTACAAATGCAATGGAAATGTTAAATGAACTGGCTGAAAGTAATGAGCGGTATCATTCTTTGTTTTTCCATAATACAGATGGTATTTTCATTTTAGATAAAATGGGTTTTATTTCAGATGGCAATGAAGCGAGTGAACATATTACCGGATATGAAATAAGAGAGTTATTTGGAAAATCACTTAAAGAGATAATAGACAAAGAAGATACAGGCAACTTTGATAATCTGATAAACGAAGCGGTTAAAGGAACTAATCAAAGTGGAAATTTACTCTTTAACAATAAAAATGGCGAGCAAGTTAACATCATTTTTAAAATCATCCCACTATTCATCGATGAGAAAATCATTGGATTATACGGAATTTTGAAAGATGTCACTGAACAGATACAAAGCATTAACAAGCTGGAAGAAAGTGAAAAAAGTTTTCGCATTATTGCAGAGAATGCCCATGACTTAATTACACTTATTAACAAAGACGGAGAAATTACATATGTTTCTCCATCTTATAAAAATATCTTAGGTTACTACCAGCAAGAATATCTTAATAAAAGTTTCCTTCATAATGTCCATACAGATGATCAAGAACGCTTCTTGGAAATTGTCCAAAATTCGATCAGTTCAGGTGAACCTTTTACTATTCAATTCAGACAAAAAAATGCTGAAGGACATATGATTTGGTGTGAATCCATCGGAAACCCTGTATTCAACCATAACAATAACTTTCAGCATCTGGTCGTACTCACTAGAGACATAACCTTAAGAAGAGAATATGAAGCCAAATTGAAATATTTTGCTTATCACGATAGTTTAACAAATCTTCCAAATCGATTATTTTTTAAAGAACAATTTGCCTTGGCAAAAGAGCAATTTCTAACTAGTAATACCCCTCTTGCTCTAATACTTTTAGATATTGATTATTTTAAACTGATTAACGATACTTATGGTCATGACACAGGAGATGCGGTTATTAAAGAATTTGGTTCTCGTATTAAATCAACTATCCGTGATCATGACATGGTGGCAAGATTAGGCGGAGATGAGTTCGTAATTCTACTCTCAAACATTCAAAGCTCTAACAATGCTATAGAAATTGCAGAAAGAATCAACGATACTATCCAGCTTCCATGGAAACTGAACGGTCATACCTTAACGGTTACAACAAGCATGGGAATCGCAACGGCACCTAGTCAATTAATTTTTACTGAATCCAGTTTAATGAAAAAAGCTGATATTGCTTTATACGAGGCTAAAAAAAGCGGGAAAAATTGCTATAAATTATATAACGATAACTGTCCCACTCCTTCTTCATACACAAATAAAAAGACCAAACTTTAATTAAAGTTTGGTCTTTTCTCTATGTTACAGTGAAATATAATTTAATGGGTTAACGGCGTTTGAACGACTGCCGTTCCATTCACCGACATGAATCTCAAAGTGTACATGAGGTCCTGTTGAGTTACCTGAATTCCCAAGTCGTGCAATTTGCTGACCTTTTGAAACAGATGCTCCAACACTCGTATTAAATCCGCTTAAATGGGCATACGTTGTTGTGAATAATTGTCCTTCAATTGAGTGAGTAACCATGACAACATTACCGTAACCATTCATCGAACCAACATACGAAACAACACCATCCGCTGCTGAAACAACCGGTGTGCCGATTGAGTTGGCAATATCAATTCCTAAGTGATTCTTACTTCCGATCGGACCAATATCACGTCCGCCGAACCCTGATGTAAAACGGCCCGCTGCAGGTCTTGTCCAATTTCCTGCCGAAACAACCGGCAAGTTTCCGGAACTTACAGCACTATTGCTACTGCTACTGCTGCTGTTTTGTTTTTTCTTTTTAGCTGCCGCAGCTTCCAATGCCTTTTGACGGGCAACTTCAGCTAATCGGCGCTGTTCTTTAAGAAACTTCTCTTCCAGCTCTTTACTTAATTCTACTTTATCATCATATTCAGCTTTAAGTTCTGTTTTCTCAGTTCGTAATTTCGCTTCTTCTTTTTCAAGCTCTGCTACTAACCGTTTCTTTTCTTTCTTTTGTTTATTTAATGAAGCCATCAAACTCTTTAATTCTGCTTTATTGGCTTCAAGATTTTCTTTCTTCTTCACAAGTTCCAGCTTTTGAACTTCAAGCTTTTCCTGGTCTTCTTTTTGCTCTTGCATAATTTGACGGTCAGCGTCCATAAGTGTGCTTACAGCAGAAAAACGATCGATGAAGTCTACGAAACTATTTGCTCCAAGCAGGACGTCAAGATAGCTTACTGTACCTGATGACTGAATCGCGCGAGCACGTTCACGCAATAGCTCATTACGCTGTTCGATTTTCTCTTTTAATTCTGCAATTTCATCTTCTAAAATAGAAATCTCTTCGTTTGCAATTTCAATATCCAATTCGACAACGGCAATATTATGATTCGTTTCATTAATTTCTGCACCTAGTTGCTCCAGCTGCGAAATGATTTTTTGCTGTCTGTTTTGATTTGTTTGAATCTCATTTGTTTTTTGTTCAAGTGATTTATTTATTGATTTTTTTTCTGCTTCGAGTTGACTGCGCTCTTTTTTCAGTTCACTTAATGATGCTGCAGATGCTGCCGGTATTTGAACAAATAGCACTAGCGCAAGTATTGCTGCAATGGTTTTAAATGAACGCGTCGTTAGCTTCTTCAAAAACTTTTCCCCCTAAATGCATCGGTAATAGTGGCTCTTTTTGTCTCAAAAACGAGCCACTTCCCACTATTTTCGTCATTGTCAAATCTGCCTTGGCAATGTGTGACAGTCGCTGAAAGAAGTTATACTTTTAAAAACTTACGAACTGACATGAAACTTCCCCATATACCGATGAACATCCCGATGAAAATAATTAATGCGTTCACCTGGTACATAAGCGGTGTTACTT
This sequence comes from Solibacillus sp., assembly GCF_040273735.1. Lineage (NCBI taxonomy): Bacteria > Bacillati > Bacillota > Bacilli > Caryophanales > Caryophanaceae > Solibacillus > Solibacillus sp. The sequence continues at coordinate 25,136 of NZ_JBELZM010000009.1, forward strand.
CTAATAATTGGAACAACTCCCCTTTTAATCGAGGTGCCAATAAATCATAAATATTGTAATAAGCAATTGTAACGGCTGCGACCGGAATAATCGATCCAATCAAACCAAGCCACATTCCTTCCAATACAAATGGAATGCGGACGAAAGAATTTGTAGCCCCTACAAGCTTCATAATTTCGATTTCATCTTTACGTGCAATAATCGTAATGCGAATTGTATTAGAGATTAAGAACATTGCTGTAAACAGCAGTCCTAAAATTAATACGAGTCCTACATTACGAGCGATTTCTAAGAAGTTAAATAGTTTTTCTACTTTACCCTCGCCATATTTTACTTCAAAAGTATTGTCTAAGCTATCAATCTGCTTTGCGACATCAGCTGTTTTCAAAGGATCGACCGCTTTAACATACATCACATTATATAACGGGTTGTTCTGTTCGAATAAACTTAGTTCATCGCCAAAATCTTTGATTAACTTACTTAATTCTTGTTCTTTTGAAGAATATGTAACTTCCTCGACATCCGGCATATTATGAATCTCGTCAAGAAGCTGTTCTTCTGCCAGTTTTGCTTCTTCCGCTTCCGGAATAATATCGATCATGACGCGGATTTCAACATCGTTTTCCAAATCGGACGCGACTTTGTTTAAATTCATCATAATCGCAGCAAATACACCGACCAATAATAATGTGACCGTTACAGCACTGATTGAAGCGATTGTCATCCAGCTGTTACGGCCTAATGATTTAAAACTCTCACGGAAATGACGGGCAATTGTTCTAGTTTTCATAGCCGTAGTCACCTCCGTACTCATCACGGACAATCATTCCGCCTTCAATGGCAATAACTCTTTTACGCACAGTATTTACGATTTCACGGTTATGTGTTGCCATCAAAATCGTCGTACCTTGGCGATTGATTTCCTCGAAAATATTCATAATTTCCCACGAAGTTTCAGGGTCTAAATTTCCTGTAGGCTCGTCCGCAATCATCACTTTTGGACGGTTCACAATCGAGCGGGCAATTGCAACGCGTTGCTGTTCTCCACCTGACAGCTCATTCGGCAGCATTCGCACTTTATGCTTTAAGCCTACCAGTTCGAGTACTTCCATTACCCGTTTACGGATGACACTTGGCTGTTCTTCAATTACTTCCATCGCGAACGCTACATTTTCATACACTGTTAAGCGCGGCAATAATTTAAAGTCCTGGAAGACAACACCAAGATGACGGCGCAAATGAGGTACACGACTATTTTTTAGCGTTCTCAAATTAATGCCATTGATGATCACATCGCCGGAAGTCGGTTTTTCTTCACGGTACATCAACTTAATGAATGTCGATTTACCTGCTCCACTCGGGCCAACTATATATACAAATTCGCCCTTTTTTATATGAACCGTAATCCCGTTTGCGGCGACGACCCCATTAGGATACTTCTTCACTACATTATTCATTTCAATCATTCACGAAACCACCTAAGCTCAATTTCTAGTATTTTAAATTTTAGTCTTACCCATTATAGCATTTTCAAGCTCAAATTTTATTACATTTTCTTTTCAATGTAAGCCCCGCCTCGTTTCCAAGCTCTCTGCACCGCCATGACAACATTACAAAAAATCATTTGTTGCTAAATTTTCATAGAAATACACTTATTTTTTGGTTTTCGTAATGTGTTTGTTAAATTATGAAATGTTCTTAATATAATAAAATACTCTACACTATTTTTAATTATTCGACGTTTTCAGTGAAAACCCTTCTCAACATTTGGATTATTATAGTACTTTTAGGGGGTTTTTTAGAAAGAGTATTTTTCCATGTAGGAATACGGCAATTTATGACTTTTTATTGGGGTTTTGGCGGAAAACAAAAATAAAAGGCATCCAAATTCTCTGTGAGAAGATGGATGCCTGATTTTATATAGGAGTTTGTTGCTGCTTTAGCAAATCGAACCCCAAAAAGCTGTATTTAAATCCTATGCCTATTGCAGCGTATAACGTACCAACACTGTACCTGTACGAGATTCCCCTACTAATTTCAGGAGTTTCGCACCTTCCAGTTCTTTTGTGAAACGGACTGATTTTGACAGGAATTGCTCCTCTTCTTCTGTAACAAGGACATCACTTAAACCGATATCCGCTTTTCCGAAGTTCGAGAAAACCTGGCCATCCAGTGCGACTGTTTTCGGAACATAAATTTCTACTGAACCTGATAGTGCACGTGCCTTGATTTTATGTGCTTCTGCACTCGTTGTGGTAATGACAACATGTCCATTCATCGATTCAGCTTCGACTTCATTTAATTCTCCGTCTACGTAGATACGTCCATTCGCTGTCCCGATTTCCAGATCTTGACCTTTAATATCGCGGGCTTCTACTGCACCATTGCTCGTTTGCAGTTCCGCATGATCAAATGTTGCATTTTCCAGACGGATTATGCCATTATGTGTACGCGCTTTTACAAGCTTTGCATCAACCTGTTCGATTGAAACACTGCCTGTTAATAATTTCGCAATGACTACATCATAATGTTTTTCTGGAATAGCTACTTGTACTTTCACTTGCGCAAATTTATTTGTTGACTGAATAAACAATTTGTCATTTGTCAGCTTCGACATATTTTCCGTTGCCTGTGCAATCGTTTCTTCCTCAGTACCTTTTAATGGTGTTTTCCCTGTCACATTCACAGTAACTAAATCATCCGCAGCACGTACGATATCGACTTTACCATTGGCGATTTCAAGCTCTACCCCTTTAACATCAGCTACAGGGTAAGCATACGTTTTAGTGAAATCCACTTTTTCTCCAAACGGTGTATCAATATCAAGCTCTTTAAACTTCGATAAGGCAGCACCGACTAACCCTGTCATGCGTGTGCTGAATTGCGATAAATCCTGCTTAATATCGCCCATAAACTCGTCCATTTTTTTATTGAATTCTTTATCGTTAAATGACTTGCCGAAAATATCTTCAAATCCTGTTGTTTTACGTTTTTCTTTTTGCTCTTCAAAAATTGGTTCTGCCTTATGCGGCTCTTCCTCATACTTTTCTTCAAAAACCGGTTGTTCTACTGGTGCTGCTTGTGATGGAGTGGATTCCTTTTCCGACGACAATTTTTCAAGTAATACAATCGCCTCTTCTGCCGTAATTGTACCGCTTTCAACTAATTTCAAAATGCGTTTACGTTCTTCTTGCATAAAAAATTCCTCCCTCTGCTTCGTATATAGTTATTATACGAGGAGGGAGGACGAAAAGTTTCGTTTGCGCTCTTAGTTTTTCAATCTATTTATTTTGCGCTTCTTTAATTCTCGATTCCATACGTTCACGGTCACGTTCCAGAATCGGTTTTAAGTAGCGTCCCGTATAACTTTCTTTCACTTCGGCTATTTTCTCCGGCGTACCTGTCGCTAAAATGGTACCGCCACCTTCGCCGCCTTCAGGACCTAAATCAATAATATGGTCGGCTGTTTTGATCACATCGAGATTATGCTCAATAACAAGCACAGTCTCCCCGTTTTCAACTAAGCGCTGCAGTACAATCAATAAACGGGAAATATCATCCGCATGCAAACCGGTCGTTGGTTCATCCAGAATATAAAATGATTTGCCGGTTGAACGCCGATGCAATTCGGACGCCAATTTTACACGTTGTGCTTCACCGCCGGATAATGTTGTCGCAGGCTGACCAAGCTTCACATAGCCAAGACCGACATCGACAATCGTTTGCAGTTTACGCTGGATTTTTGGCAAGTTCCCGAAAAACTCCAATGCATCTTCTACCGTCATTTCCAAAATATCGGAAATATTTTTGTCTTTATATTTTACTTCCAGTGTTTCACGGTTATAACGCTTCCCGTGACAAACTTCACACGGCACATAAACATCCGGCAAGAAGTGCATTTCGATTTTAATAATGCCATCCCCGCGGCAAGCTTCGCAACGTCCGCCTTTTACGTTGAACGAAAAACGTCCTTTTTTATAGCCGCGCACTTTCGCTTCATTCGTCATCGCAAAAACATCACGAATATCATCGAATACGCCAATATACGTTGCCGGGTTCGAACGCGGAGTACGGCCGATTGGCGATTGGTCCACATCGATTACTTTCTCCAGCTGTTCTAAACCTTCTATTGTTTTATGCTTGCCCGGCTTCACTTTTGCCCGGTTCAGTTTTGATGCGAGTGACTTATATAAAATTTCATTTATCAATGTCGATTTACCGGAACCGGACACACCTGTAACGGCGATGAACTGCCCTAATGGAATATCGACACTGACATTTTTCAAGTTATTTTCAGAAGCGCCTTTAATCTTTATTTTCCGGCCGTCTGATTTACGGCGTTCAAGCGGAAGCGGAATAAATTTCTTCCCGCTTAAATATTGACCGGTAATCGACTCTTTGTTTTTCATTACTTGTTTTGGTGTCCCTTGTGCAATGACTTGACCGCCATGTACACCGGCACCCGGTCCGATATCGATTAAATGGTCCGCTGCCATCATCGTATCTTCATCATGCTCGACGATAATTAATGTATTGCCGAGGTCGCGCATATTTACAAGTGTATTAATTAAACGGTCATTATCGCGCTGATGCAGACCGATTGATGGCTCGTCCAAAATGTAAAGGACACCTGTTAAGCGGGAGCCGATCTGTGTTGCCAGTCGAATACGCTGTGCTTCCCCGCCGGATAATGTTCCAGCAGATCGTGCAAGCGTTAAATAATTTAAACCAACGTCCAATAAGAACTTCAGTCGTTCAATAACTTCACGAATAATTAAATTCGCAATCTGGCGTTCTTTTTCCGTTAATTCTACTGAACTAAAGAACTCATACATTTCCTGAATGGAGTGGCGTGTCGCTTCCGAAATATTCTGGTCTTTAATTTTTACTGCCAATGTTTCCTTTTTCAGACGGTGCCCTTTACAAGTAGCACAAGGCTGTTCAGTCATGTACTTTTGCATTGATTCGCGCACATAGTCCGAAGAAGAATCAGTAAAGCGGCGCTCGATATTCGCGATGACACCTTCAAATTCGATCTTTTTCTTATGCACACTGCCATAATCATTCGTATATTCGAATAGAATTTCCTCTTTTCCAGAACCGTATAAAATTTTGTCCATTTTTTCCTTAGGAATATCTTTTACCGGCACATCCATTGGAATATTGTAGTGCTTGCATACCGATGCCAACAGCTGCGGGTAATAGTTGGATGATACGGATTCCCATGGTGCAATCGCATTTTCAAGCAATGTTAAATCCCAGTTGTGAATGACCAGGTCAATATCTGCCTTTGCTTTACTTCCAAGGCCGTCACATGTTGGACAAGCACCGAATGGACTGTTGAATGAAAACATGCGCGGCTCCAGTTCACCAATCGAAAAGCCGCATAGCGGGCATGCATGGTGCTCACTGAATAACAGCTCCTCATGATCGATGACATCGACCAGAACGCGGCCATCCGCAATTCTGAGCGCTGCTTCAAGGGAGTCACTTAAACGTGTTTCATTGCCCTCTTTTACGACAACACGGTCCACGACTACTTCAATCGTGTGTTTTTTATTTTTTTCGAGCTCGATATTGTCATCGAGATCACGCAGTTCCCCGTTTACACGGATCCGCACAAAGCCTTGTTTTTTCAAGTCTTCAAGCAGTTTTACATGCGTTCCTTTTTTCCCTTCAATAACAGGGGCAAGCAGCTGCATTTTCGTGCGCTCCGGAAATTCCATAAGACGGTCGACCATTTGTTCAATCGTCTGTGATGTAATTTCAATCCCATGTGTCGGGCAATACGGTTTTCCGATACGCGCAAAAAGCAGTCGCAAATAATCGTAAATTTCTGTTACTGTTCCGACAGTCGAGCGCGGGTTACGGCTCGTCGTCTTCTGGTCGATCGAAATCGCCGGTGACAGCCCTTCAATTGTATCGACATCCGGCTTGTCCATCTGCCCTAAAAATTGTCGTGCATATGCAGACAATGATTCGACGTAACGACGCTGCCCTTCCGCATAAATCGTATCGAATGCCAATGAAGATTTACCGGAACCTGAAAGCCCTGTCACAACAACAATTTTATCGCGAGGAATTGTGACATCAATATTTTTTAAATTATGCGCTCGTGCACCTTGTACGACAATTTCTGTATTTTTCACATTGTTCACCCTTCTGCTTTCAATTCAAATATCATGTCACGTAGTTCAGCCGCGCGTTCAAAGTCAAGCGCTTTTGCGGCTTCTTTCATTTCAACTTGCAATGTTTCAACAAGCTTCTCCAGCTCTTTTTTCGTCAGCTTTTTACCGCCTGTCACTTTTGTAATATATGTTTCTTCCTGTTCCGCAGCTTGTGTTGCGCGGATAATATCAGGAATCTTTTTAATAATCGTTTTCGGTGTAATACCATGCTCTTCATTATACGCCATTTGAATTTCACGACGGCGCTTCGTTTCACCGATCGCCTTTGTCATTGAATCCGTCATATTATTGGCATACATTATGACATGACCGTTCGAGTTACGTGCAGCACGTCCAATTGTTTGAATGAGCGAACGTTCCGAACGGAGGAACCCTTCCTTGTCCGCATCCAAAATCGCGACAAGTGATACTTCGGGAATATCTAGACCTTCCCGTAATAAGTTAATGCCGATCAGCACATCATATGTTCCTTTACGAAGCTCCCGGATAATTTCGATCCGTTCCAGTGTTTTGATTTCCGAGTGCAAGTATTCGACTTTCAAGCCCATTTCTTTTAAATAGCTCGATAAATCTTCAGACATTTTCTTCGTTAATGTCGTGACGAGTGTCCGTTCATTACGGCGGATACGCTCATGGATTTCATCGATCAAATCATCAATCTGTCCTTCAATCGGACGGATATCAATTGTCGGATCAAGCAGCCCTGTCGGACGAATAATCTGCTCCACCATGTCCGGTGTATGTTCTAATTCGTATGGGCCCGGTGTTGCCGATACATAAATCGCCTGGCTAACTTTAGACTGAAACTCGTCGAACATAAGCGGGCGGTTATCCAGTGCGGACGGCAGACGGAAACCATGCTCAACCAATACCCCTTTGCGAGCCTGGTCCCCATTATACATACCACGTACTTGCGGTAATGTAACATGGCTTTCATCAACAACAAGCAAAAAATCTTCAGGGAAGTAATCCAGTAATGTATATGGTGTCGCCCCTGCTTCACGCAATGTTAAATGACGCGAATAGTTTTCGATACCTGAGCAAAAGCCCATTTCCTTCATCATTTCCAAATCGTAGTTTGTCCGTTGCTCCAAGCGCTGTGCTTCCAGTAATCGGTCTTCCGAACGCAATGTTGTAAGACGCTCCTCCAGCTCTTTTTCGATATTTTCAATGGCGACTTTCATTTTTTCTTCGCGGGTAACGAAGTGGGATGCCGGGAAAATGGCTACGTGCTGACGGTCCCCTAAAATTTCGCCTGTCAGTGCATCCACTTCACGGATACGGTCAACTTCATCACCAAAAAACTCGATACGGATACAGTGTTCATCGCGTGAAGCCGGGAAAATTTCGACAACATCCCCGCGTACTCGGAAAGTACCGCGTGTAAAGTTAATATCATTACGTTCATATTGAATGTCAACTAGTTTCCGCAGTAGCTGATTGCGCTCGATTTCCATCCCTGTACGAATGGAAACGACCATTTCACGATATTCTTCCGGATTACCGAGACCGTAAATACACGATACGGATGCGATAATAATGACATCTTTCCGTTCAAATAACGCAGTCGTTGCCGAGTGGCGCAATTTATCGATTTCTTCATTAATACTTGAATCCTTTTCAATGTACGTATCGGTTTGCGGTACATATGCTTCCGGCTGGAAATAGTCATAGTAGCTGACGAAATACTCAACCGCATTGTCCGGGAAAAATTCTTTGAACTCACTATATAATTGGCCGGCCAGTGTTTTATTGTGTGCCATCACGAGCGTCGGCTTATTCACTTCTTTAATTACATTGGAAATCGTAAATGTTTTACCCGTACCTGTCGCCCCAAGCAATGTCTGGTGACGCTTGCCTTCTTTAACCCCTTGTATGAGCTGTTTAATCGCTTCCGGCTGATCCCCGGCAGGCTGATAGGCGGACTTTATTGTAAAAGTTTCTGTCATATTCAGATTGTCCTTTCTGTCGCTTATATTATCTTCTATTTTAACATACCCGTTTTTAATTTACGATAAAATTGCGAACGTACATTCGAATTTTGTGTGGTTGAGTTTTTTTAGGTTGGCTGTGTTTATTAGAGCTGTGGTGGCGGATATTAGAAAAGTGCGGTGACTTATTTGAAGATTGGGACCGGTTATTTGAAACTCTTGAACACTTATTAGAAGAATTATCCTTTTTATTAGAAAATAACCAATTTATTGGAACTATTTTAATTTTATTAGAAACTTTCCATCACTTATTAGAAAACAACTACAACCCGCCGCTTGCCCATAAAAAAAAGCCACCTGGAATAGGTCGGCTTTTAGGAAACGGTTTCCAATAACTCATTTAACTCTGTAGTATAGCTGTGAAATGCTTGTTCGTTCTTTTGATCTAACGATGTATCGATAAGTAACTTTAATTGTTCAATACGTTGCATCCGCTGCAACCGACTAATAAATAAATCTAAATAAATTTCATTCAATAGCTTCTCTGCATGATGTTCAGTGGACTGCTGACTAACCGCTTTTAAAAAGTCTGTATACGAATAATATTTATCCATCGATATCACCTCGACCTCTTTTAACCATTATAAGTTAAAAATCATATAATTTGCAATATATTCTGAAAAATTATCATATGACAGAATTTTCTAAATATAATGTTGATTTTTAGCAAATTATGCAGTAGTTTAGATGTATAGTGAAAATTTAAGCGATTAAAAAAGTAGGAAAGATAGGGGATACAAAATGATTAGTAATTTAACACAAAAATCCAATTACATTATTTCTAACTCCACCTTTTGTTTGAAGTCCTATCAGCATCGAGATAAAATTCACACTGCCATATTGGACAAGTACGGCCAATCTACTTCTCCGTATAAACCTTTAAAAATCATCCGCGATACGTGTCGTCTGCATGGAAGTTCCTATGATGCCAGCAAATATCAGTCGAGGCGATTTTTCGGAGAGAATAAACATAAATTGCCGATAATGGTGGCCTATGATTTCGGGGATCCGTGCATTTTATTCCCGCTATTTTCGCCGTTTTCACCTCAAAATATTTGGTTATCCTTGAATCCTATTATTAATATTAGTGAAGATGGTGATAAAACGCTCGTAACTTTTGTGGATAATACTGAAATTAGTCTGGACATCAATATGAAATCCTTCAACCAGCAATATGTACGCGCTGCGATGTACTATAAATATCTGCTGTTACAGCGCAATGCCATCTTATAAGAGCATCAGCTATTTTTAAAATATTCAGCAAGAAGTAACTCACTTTGATTACGAAGGCGAATATTCGAATATCTTCTGCACTCCATGATTCCCCCAAAGTAAAAATGATACTCGGTAAACAAATCATCCGTTTTGCCTCTTACTAAGCGCATCTGATGAAGTTTAAAATAGTCCTTCGTTTCTTTTAAGTCATGCTCTATTTTGATACGTACAGCATCGATTAATTGCAAATAGGGATTTTTAAATTTGAACGGACTTTGCTCCACAATTGAGTAATCCTTCCCAAGAATAATTAACAGCAACGGCAAATAAATCCCAGCCTCATAATACGGAATCGTTTTAGAAGGAATTTGCAGCATACGAATACCTCCAATTAATAAGAACGTTTGTTCGTATATGTATTTTCACATATTTTTTTAAATCTGACAAGTGGAAAATTATTACTTAGCTTAAATTTCACTAAAAAAAGCCGCGCCTTAGCATTTCAATACTAGGGCACGGCTATTTTCAGTTACGAAATACTTATTTCTGATGAGCATTCGGACGAATACCCGCCGGAATCGGATTGACGTATGCACCTTTCGTTTCCGCCAAGAGCTCGCGTTTCGCCTCTTCAATTAACGAAGGATTTTCAAGTAAATCCACCGCTGTTAAAGCCAGCACTTTCGCTGCATATAAAAGCCCTTTATGTGCAAGCGACGTTTTGCCTTGCGATACAAGCTGCCACGTATGCAGTGGTGTGCCGAATACGAAGCAAGGAGCGAAAAATTGCCCTGTCGGTACAACCCAGCTTACATCTGCTACATCAGTCGAACCCGCCATTGTATAGCTGGACACTTCATACGGTACAATTTCATTTAAAAATACACCATCAACATATGCTTGTTCTAAATCAAAAGATTGAGATCCGGCCAATGTCGTTACTTCATTTTTGGCTGCTGCGATTTCATCCGCCGTAAGCGTACCAACCATTTCTTTCGCATAGTCCATTTCAGAACCGCTGTATGCCGGCAATCCTGCTTGCTGCAAGTTTTTAAATAGTAGACGGTTCAATAGATCGTTCGGTATATAATTCGAGCATGCTTTGTCAAACTTCACTGTTAATTTAGTTTCCGTCATTAAAGCCGCACCTTCCGCAATTTTTACAATGCGCTTATAAATATCATCCACTTGCTGAATGTCTTTTCCGCGGATTAAATAAAGCACTTCTGCATTTGCCTGGACGACATTTGGCGAAAGGCCCCCCGTATTTGTTACGGCATAATGCATGCGAACATTTGACGGAACATGCTCACGCAAGTAGTTTACTCCAACATTCATCAGTTCTACTGCGTCAAGCGCACTGCGTCCTAATTCAGGCGCATTTGCAGCATGGCTGGCCACGCCTTCAAACTCAAAATATACTTGATAGTTTGCAAGCGACGAGAAGCTGAAAATACTTGCAAATGAATTCGGATGCCATGTAAGTGCAATATCAACATCGTTAAATACACCTTCACGTACCATGAAAGTTTTCCCGGAGCCGCCTTCTTCAGCAGGACAGCCGTAATAGCGAATTTGTCCTTGTAATTCACCGCGCTCAATTAAATCTTTTAATGCAAGTGCTGCCGCAATGCCTGCTGTTCCTAATAAATTGTGTCCGCAGCCATGTCCGTTCCCGCCATCAATAACCGCCTGACGCGTTGCACTTTGCGACACTTGGCTTAATCCCGGGAGCGCATCAAATTCCCCCAAAATTCCGATAACAGGGCCAGCTGTTCCATATGTAGCAACAAATGCCGTATCCATGTTTGCAATGTTTTCTGTCACTTGGAACCCGTGCTGACGTAAAAATTCAGTTAATAGTTCTACCGACTTCTGCTCCTGAAAGCGTGTTTCCGCAATATCCCAAATCGAATTTGACAGTGCAATAATCTGCTGCTCGTATTGCATAACTAATTGTTCAATTCTGTTTTCCCGGACGGTACTGTTCATCTTGTCATCTCCTATTACAGTTTTAATAATGTATTGAGCCATATTTTTAACGCTGGAAGCATGTCTTCTTCGCGAATATCAAATTTTTCGTGGTGATGCCCTGCCGCAAGATCTGTACCGATAATCGAATAGGTTGCCAAACCGCCATTTTTTTGAATGCGATCCATAAAAAATGTGGCATCTTCAGAACCTGAATTAAAGTCGCTGTATTCCTCATACGGAATGTGCAGATCATTGGCCACATCAGCTAAAATCGCACTTAGCGCTTTACTTGAAGGAACGCTCATCGCTTCCCCTACTTTTTTCAATGCGACACGAACACCATACATTGTTTCGATCCCAGCAAAAATCTGCTTGACCGCATTTTCATAAAACGCATTAACCTCTGTCGTTTCGCCGCGCACTTCCAGCTCCATCTGCGCCGTTGACGGAATAACATTGCGGCCAAGACCTGCATGCAATGTTCCGACATTGATTCGGTGACTTCCCTTGCTATGCGGCGGCAAACTATGCAACGCGACTGTTGCCTGGGCAGCTGCCAACAATGCATTTCTTCCTTCTTCTGGAACACCTCCCGCATGTGCTGCTACGCCTGTAATTGTCGCATCAAACTTTGATGTAGCCAAAAATCCTGCCGAACCTGCAATAAACTTTCCGGCTTCTACCCCTGTTCCAATATGAAGCGCAAAGAAATAATCGATGTTATCAAACAAAGGTGATTGAACGATAGAAGCCGCCCCGCGCACCCCTTCTTCAGCAGGCTGGAAAATAATTTTAATCGTACCGCTGAACAGGTCGCGATGCTGCATAATTTGTTCCGCTAATCCTAAGCCCATCGCAATATGGCTATCATGGCCGCATGCATGCATGAACCCGTCATTTTGCGATCGAAACGCTAAATTATTCGGTACATGATCTGCTTCCGTTGATTCGAAAATAGGAAGTGCATCAATGTCGACACGGAAACATACGGTCGGACCAGGCTTGCCTGTTTCCAGAACTGCTAATACACCTGTATAGCCGCCTTCCATTTTCGACAGCCATTTTTCATTTGCACCGGCATTTTTGGCTGCATCATAAAATCGTTCGATCATCGCCTCGCTCGGTAATCCCATCCGTTCCGACACATTCAGCTCTTTACCGACATACAGTTTGTATCCCCATTCTTCCAGCAAGTCCGCAATGCTGCTCGTCGTATTAAATTCCAGCCACCCTGGTTCCGGATATTGGTGGAACTCTCTACGCCAGCCTATCAGTCTTTGTAAATATGAATTTGATATGTCAATCATCTGTTTCCCTCATTCCATTTATAATTTGTAATAAATACCCGGCCCAATCGGTATATTGAAAATTACGAAAATTAACATTAGCAAAATCCAGAAAATCAAGAAAATGATAGTATACGGAATCATTAATGACATCAATGTTCCAATTCCAGCCTTTTTATTATACACCTGCATAAATCCTAAAATGATCGCAAAGTAAGTATTTAAGGGTGTGACCATGTTCGTCGAAGATTCCCCAATACGATACGCTAACTGAATGAATGCCGGATGGTACCCCAGCACTAGAAACGTCGGCACGAAAATTGGTGCAACCAACGACCATAAAGCCGAACCACTAATAATAAATAAACTTAAGACAGCTACTAACAGCACGAACAGAATAATCGCAAAAATATTCGTTAAATTGATTGCTGCCAGGAAGTCCGCTAAATGTACAGCCATCCATGTCGCAATGTTAGACCAGTTAAAGTACCCGATAAACTGACCGATCATGAAAATCAAAACGATATAGCTCGATAAATCTTTAATCGCTTCTGCCATAATATTCGGTACATCGGCAGCTTTCTGGATTTTTTTCGTTGTTACACCGAATGTAATCCCAACAACAATAAAGAACCCTAAAATGATTGGTATAATCCCAGATAAAAACGGTGAACGTAAAATCGTTCCGTCATCGTTCAATAGTGCCGAGTTTGGCATGAGTATTAATCCAACGATAAATGCAATGTATAATAGCGCCGCAATTCCTGCATTACGCAACCCTTTTCCTTCAAGCTCCGAAATATCCGTGCTTTTTGCGATTTGATCACCTTTATATGTGCCAAGACGCGGCTCAACAATTTTATCTGTAATAATCGCACCTAAAAATGCTAATAAAAATGTAGATGCAATCATGAAAAACCAGTTATCCAACGGTGTCACAATAAGTGTATCGTCAAGCCCTTTAACAACTTCCGTAGTAATACCCGAAAGCAATGCATCTGTTCCTGCAACCAGAATGTTGGCAGTAAAACCAATCCCCGCCCCTGCAAGACCTGCCGCTAAACCAGCTAACGGATGGCGACCTAAAGCTAAAAACACAAGTGCCGCTAATGGTGGAATAACTACAAACGCTGCATCGGATGCAATATTTCCTAAAATACCGATAAACACAACCATAAATGATACGATGCGTTTCGGTGTCTTTGAAATCGCTTTTGTCATCACAGCAGAAAACAGCCCGACTTTTTCAGAAAGCCCGATTCCGAGCATCATCGCTAATACTAAACCTAATGGCGCAAAGCCGGTAAAGTTTGTTAAAGTATTAGTTAATATGTATCGTATACCTTCTTTAGAAAGCAGACTTTTTACAACAACTTCTTCCCCTGTAGTAGGATGCATAACAGCTGCTTGCATCGTACCCAGCACCAACGATACTGCGATTAAAACTAGTGTTAAATAAAAGAATAGCATGAAAGGATGTGGTAACTTATTACCCGCCCGCTCAATCACATTTAAAAATTTATTAAATGCCCCATTGTTAGTCGTTTTTACTTGCTCCATTAGTTCGCCCCCTTATTTAAAGACAAATTATTTCACTGTCCTTAAATAAAAGATTATAATAAACTGATAAATATGACAATATTTTTTTTTAGAGAAAAGGAGGATTTGCGTTGAAGATCTGTGTTTTTTCAACAAACTATTCTTACAGCTGGCTACAAAACATCCACCAGCTACAAATCGAAAATGTGGAATATGATATCGTGTTTTATGAAGATTTGCCCCATTTAACCGAGGTTTTCAGAGAAAATTATACAAAATATACGGCTGTGTTATTTAGCGGACAAATTCCTTATTTACATATCAAAAAATATTGCCCTGCAGAATTTGCAACAATGCCCTCGCAGTTTATTGACATTACAGAGCGAGATTTATATTTTACTTTGACAAAGGTACAATATGAAAACCCAGGCTTTCGTTTTAGAGACGCGCTGATCGACTTTTTGTACGAGGAAAACAATTATTTAAGCCTGAAAGAATGGTTGCCTGAAGAAGATTTCCCTTACACTTTAAGCACATCCATTCAGGTATTTGGTGAACCGAACGCCTATGAACTCGTAGCGAAAAGACACTTGGAATTGCTGGAAGAAGGGAAAATCAAATATTGCTTTACACGTTTAACAAATTTAAATACGTATTTCTCACATAATGATGTCATCCCAATTTTAGTGACGCCTTCGTTAAAAAGCATGGAAGCGGCCGTACAAAAACTATTAAAAGAAGTGGAAGTGCATAGCTTAACAAAAAGTCAGGTTGTATGTGGGCATTTGCAATTTAATTTCGTTGAAAATGATCTTTTGGAAAATGAATACCGCCAAGTAGCGCTCTATAAAGCCATTCTGGATTTCAACCGCACGTACGGCTATTCACTACTTATTTATCGCTCATCACTACACAATGAAATTATTACGAACTTTTCGGATTACATACGCATTACGAATGATGAAACAAAATGCTCATTGGCCTCCTTCTTACATGAACATGTCCCATTTAAAGTAAAAATCGGCTGGGGGATCGGCAAAACATTGGCCATTGCCCAAGCACAGGCGGAAAAAGCTTCAAGCTATTGCCAAAAACCATTTACAGAAAGCTATCGCATCAATAAAGAAGATAAACTACTCGGACCACTCGATGGCACGAATGTATCCTCTATTGTGGAACAGACACATAGTTTCCTTGAAGAAATCGCCAAAGAAACAAATATTTCAGTTTTCCAGCTCGAAAAACTATACGATATGATGCGGACTTACGATAAAAATACATTCACAGCAGAAGAAGTGAGTGTACATTTATCGGTTTCAACACGCACAGCGAACCGGCTATTGAAAAAATTGACCGAATATTCCTATGCAGTAATTATCGAAACTTTAGCGACCCCATCAGGAAAGGGGCGTCCCAAAAACTTGTTTGATCTACGTCTCGAACAACTAGATGAAACAGATTAGGATAATAGTGGCACGCTGATAAAAAGGGGCTAATTTCGAAGCTGCAGTGGCTAATAGAAGCAGCGGGTTCTACTTTTGATGGGAAGAGTTCTACTTTATGCATGAAAGGTTCTACATTTCATGGGAAACGTTCCACTTTCGACAAAGAAGATTCTACTTTAGAACCCGCATTGGTTAATAAAAACAGCGGGTTCTACTTATGACGATCCACAATGCGATATTAAAAAATTACCTGAAAAATAAAAAACGAAGCCATTCGGAACAACTAAAAAATTGTTCCGAATGGCTTTAAAATATTAATATGAAATTTTAGATCGTAAATAGGCAGTAATGAATATATCAAGATCGCCGTCCATTACAGCGCCTACATTCCCTGTTTCTGCACTTGTACGGTGATCTTTTACCATTGAATACGGATGGAACACATATGAACGAATTTGCGAGCCCCAGCCGATTTCCTTCTGCTCTCCACGAATTTCATCCAGCTGTGCTTGCTGCTTTTCAATTTCCAGCTGATACAGCTTCGACTTCAGCATTTTCATTGCTGCATCACGGTTTTTAATTTGCGAACGTTCAGACTGACATTGTACAACGACACCTGTTGGAAGATGGGTAATACGTACTGCAGAGTCGGTCGTGTTAATATGCTGACCACCGGCACCAGTTGCGCGGTACGTATCGACTTTCAAATCTTCTGTTCGCACATCGATTTCGATCTCGTCATTAAACTCTGGCATAACATCACATGATACGAACGATGTATGGCGGCGGCCTGAAGAATCGAACGGTGAAATTCGAACTAAGCGGTGTACGCCTTTTTCCGCTTTCAAATAGCCGTATGCATTATGACCAGAAATTTGCAGTGTAACCGATTTAATGCCGGCTTCATCGCCAGGCAAATAGTCGATTGTCGTAACTTTAAAGCCGCGCTTCTCTGCCCAGCGCGTATACATACGTAATAACATCGAGCCCCAGTCCTGTGACTCTGTACCGCCTGCACCTGGATGCAGTTCCAGAATGGCATTGTTTTTATCGTATGGTTCTGATAAAAGCATTTGCAGTTCGAACTCTTCCATTTTTGTCTGGAATTCAACAAGTTCTTTGCCTAGTTCTTCCTGCAATTCTGCATCTGGTTCTTCACGCAAAAGCTCCAGCGTCATTTCGAGGTTTTCCTGTGTATCGACTAATTCTTTGTATTCATTGACAACTGCTTTAATGCCGTTGCTTTCGTTAATAATTGCCTGTGCACCGTTCTGGTCGTTCCAGAATTCGGGTTCAAGCATAAGTTCATCTAGTTCCTGGATGCGAGCCTCTTTGTTTTCTAAGTCAAAGAGACCCCCTGAAGTCCGCTAGTTTTGTAGCTGTATTTTCGAGTGCATTGCGCACATCTGCTAATTCCATCATATATTTTCCTCCGTAGTTGGGTGTTAAAGTTTGGTCTTCTCATAAAGTTGATTTCCGTTTCGGCGGACGCTTTCCTGGGGCGTGAGGCCAATACGATGTTGGTCACAAAAGCGTTGCCACAGGACGTGGCGTTCTTAGCTTTTGTTCCTAGTCTCAGGCGTCACGCTATTCCCCCAGGAGTCGCCACCCTTCCACTCCGACCAACTAGAGTAAATTGAATAAACCATTTCTTTATTTACGCTAGTTCATTATAAATCCTTATAAAACAAACCGGGTCATTGAGCATAGTTTCAATGACCTCGGTTTTATTGCTTTTATTGGCCTACGCCGTGGCATGATTTGTATTTCTTGCCGCTGCCGCATGGGCATGGATCGTTGCGTCCGATGTTTTCCGCTTTGCGTGTCGGTAGTTTTTTCGGTTTAGCTGCGCCTTCTTCTTTCGGGTTAACAGCTTGGCCTTTTGCTACTTCTTCACGTTGCAGGTTACTGCGGATTTCCGCTTTTAATGCGTACTTCGCCACATCTTCACGTACCGCTGCGACCATGTCTTCGAACATTGCAAAACCTTCTTGCTGATATTCGCGTAATGGATCGTTTTGACCGTAAGCTCGTAAGTGAATCCCTTGACGTAACTGATCCATTGCATCGATATGATCAATCCATTTCGAGTCGATTGAACGCAGTAAAATAACCTTTTCGAATTCACGCATACGCTCTGGTGTCATCGCTTCTTCTTTTTCATCATAGCGTGCTGTCACTTTTTGTGAGATGATCGCGATCATTTCTTCAGGTGATTTATTTTCAAGCTGTTCTTTCGTAATATCGCCTTCATCTAAAAGATTTGCTGCGATATAGTCTTCAAGTGCATCCAGTGTCCAGTTTTCCTTCTCGCCTTGTGTATGAAGGGCTACCTGATTTTCGATTGCCTGAGAAATCATCGACTCTACTAGTGCACGCATGTTTTCCGAATCCAATACTTCTTCACGCTCTTTGTAAATCACTTCACGTTGCTGACGAAGTACATCATCGTATTGTAGTAGTCGTTTACGTGCATCGAAGTTATTCCCTTCAACACGTTTTTGCGCTGATTCCACTGCTTTTGAAACCATGCCCGATTGGATCGGCTGTGTATCGTCCATACCAAGTCTTGTCATCATCGACTTCATTTTATCTGAACCGAAGCGACGCATTAGTTCATCTTCTAAAGAAAGATAGAATTGCGTTACCCCCGGGTTCCCTTGTCGACCAGAACGACCACGAAGCTGATTATCGATACGGCGGGATTCATGACGCTCTGTACCAATTACCGCTAAACCGCCGATTTCAAGTACACCTTCACCCGGTTTAATGTCCGTACCACGACCGGCCATGTTTGTCGCAATCGTTACGGCACCTTTTTGACCGGCATTTAAAATAATTTCTGCTTCACGTTCATGGTTTTTCGCATTTAAAACGTTATGCGGAATTTTAAATTTCGTTAAGTATTTTGAAATAATTTCAGATGTTTCGATTGCAACCGTACCAACTAGTACCGGTTGACCTAAACGGTGACGCTCTGCAATATCTTCCGCAACAGCTTTGAACTTGCCTTCCATCGTTGCAAAAATAAGGTCAGGACGGTCATCACGCGCAATCGGTTTGTTCGTCGGAATCGCTACAACCTGCATATTGTAGATGTTTCGGAATTCCTCTTCCTCTGTTTTCGCTGTACCTGTCATACCAGACAGTTTCTCGTACATACGGAAATAGTTTTGGAAAGTAACGGTTGCCATTGTCATCGATTCATTTTGAATCTCAAGGCCTTCTTTTGCTTCAATCGCCTGGTGTAAGCCATCCGAATAGCGACGGCCTTTCATTAGACGACCAGTAAAGCCGTCAACGATTACAACTTCCCCATCCTGCACAACATAGTCGACATCTTTATGCATTGATGCATGTGCTTTTAAGCTTTGGTTGATCGCATGGTTTAAACGGACATGTGTTAAATCGAATAGGTTGTCGATGCCAAACGCACGCTCCGCCTTTTCGATTCCTTGCTCTGTCAACGTTACGCCTTTTGTTGATTCTTCATAGTTGTAGTCTTCATCCTGCTTTAACATACGGGCAAATGCATTTGACTGTACGTAAAGCTGTGCAGATTTCCCTGCTTGTCCGGAAATGATCAACGGTGTACGCGCTTCATCGATTAAAATCGAGTCAACCTCATCGATTACCGCATAATAAAGCGGACGCTGTACACGGTCTTCTTTGTAAAGCACCATGTTGTCACGTAAATAGTCGAAACCAAGCTCATTGTTCGTCGAATATGTAATATCCGCAGCATAAGCTTCACGCTTTTCGTCTTTTGAAAGACTGTTCAGGTTCAGTCCGACCGTTAAGCCTAACCAATTATATAACTCTCCCATTTCAGTCGCGTCACGGCTTGCTAAATATTCGTTGACCGTTACGACATGAACACCTTTACCAGTAAGCGCATTTAAATAAACGGACATTGTCGATGTTAAAGTTTTACCTTCACCGGTTTTCATCTCCGCGATATTACCTTCATTTAATGCAGCCGCCCCCATAATCTGAACGCGGAACGGGAACATGCCAAGAACACGGCGGGATGCTTCACGAATAGTCGCAAATGCTTCTGGCAACAATGAGTCCACTGTTTCGCCATTTTGATAACGGTTTTTAAACTCTTCTGTTTTCGCTTTTAACGCATCATCAGAAAGGCTTTCAAACTGCCCCGCCAATGCTTCTACTTTATCTGCAATCTTTTCTAAACGCTTTACTTCTTTTTTATTGAAATCAAATAATTTATTTAATATGTTTGCCATCGAATTGGTCACTTCCCAATAAATAGTCTCAAAGTATATTTTAGCATTATATATACCGGTGGTGCAAATAGACTGCAGCAAAATGGTAATTTTAGGAACAATCCAATCAAAAAACGGACTGCCTATTTAAGGCAATCCGCTTGCAGCCAATCATTTAGTTAGTTTCGATTAAACCGTATTTACCGTCTTTACGTTTGTAAACGATATTTGTGCCGTCTGTTTCAGCATCTGTGAAAATGTAGAAATCATGGCCAAGCATGTTCATTTGTAGAACAGCTTCTTCCTGATCCATCGGTTTCAGATCAAATTGCTTCGTACGGACGATTGTATACTCATCCTCTGTAGAATCTGCGTTCGCTTCCATTTGGGATGTCACATTGGCGAAGTAGATACCTGTACCTTCGCGATCACGGAATTTACGATTTACTTTTGTTTTATGTTTACGGATTTGGCGCTCTAGCTTGTCGACAATTAAGTCAACTGCCGCATACATATCATTATGACGCTCTTCTGCACGCAATGTTAAATTTTTCATCGGAATCGTCACTTCTACTTTTGTTTGTTTATCATTATAAACTTTCAAATTGACGTTAGCGTTCGCGTTCAGATCTTCATTGAAATAGCGTTCTACCTTTTCAATTTTGTTCTCCACGTAATCACGAATCGCTGGAGTTACCTCAATATTTTCACCACGAATGTTAAACTTTAGCATGTGAACTCCTCCTTCATTACTGCTCTACTTATCTAATTCTACATACATCAATAAAATCCTGTTACGACTTGAAACTTTTTTCATATTTCGACAAGTTGTCCTACATATTGATAAGAAAGACATCGCATCGTTATATAAAGTGAAACTTCAATCAGTGGGGGTTCTTCATCCCCACTGATTGTTAGTTGAACCAATCGGGCTTTTACGGGTAGTTGATCTCCCGCCAAGAAGCGGGAGTCTTACTACCCGTTAATGCGGGAAAATTCAATGGTAACCAACCAATTTTATTTACGTCCGACTTCTTTTCTGCGGCGTACTTTCAATTCACTGACGATCAGTTCTTCAATACCTGGCTGATTTTCGAAGATCAAACCATATTGAAACTTATCGCCGTATTTCTTCTTCCATACGATGTCTCCAATGGCCTTAATCAATACCTCGTCTAAAATGAATTCCAGTTCCAACTGCACCAGGTTATTATTATTTTCACCAATTTCCCGAGAAGAAAACATTTTCATGCCATGCGGGCTCACATCGATGATTTCACAAGGGTATTTTATCACCTCTAATTGTTCCTGTTTTCCATTGATCAATTCGGTAAAATTTGCTTCGATTGGGACCCCAAAAGTAAAGCGAAATCCTTCTGTGCGTTTAAACGCCATAATTGTTCCCCCTAGCCATTCAGTGCTACGATTTATATACCCACATTATGATGCATTACATGATTGAATGTCTATGTGCTTAATTGCTATTTTAAGAAGAATTTGTGACTTCAAACTCATGACAAATGAACCGGAATTTTTTCCCCTTGCAATAAAAGATTGAGCATTCGATAAAAAATTGAGAAACAAAAAGAGTTTCACACATTGGGTTGCTCCGTTGCGTAAAACTGTATGCTTGTTAATTGATTACATACTCTTCATTTATTTCTGCACATTTTAACATAATTTGTTGCTCGGCTTTAGAATATAAAGGATCCTTGTAAAATTGTTTTAATAAGGCGGTCGATAAGTAATCTTTCGCCTTACTCCATTGTTTTTTCAGTTTACTGTGAGGTACAGGAACTTTTATTTCTTCGTAATTCGTTAAAACGGCAATAGAACGATTTTCCATATACGGTTTAACATCTTCGACATGATGCAATGCAAAGTACATACAATGCCCACTATTGCGCATCGCCTCTGTCGGAAACCAAATATGAACAAGCGGAGACCTTGGAATCATGATTGGATTGACCGAATTGGACTTAAGGACCGCTTTTGCCGCTTCCTTCGCCCCTTTTAGGCTTGACCCATGTTGTTTCAGCTCCATATCCAGGAATTGCATCGGTGTAAATGGGACTTTTTTATAACCATTCGGAGTAATCATAAGCGTATAAAGATTATTGAACTGATCAAATTGAGGCTTTAATACACACGCATCTAACAAGGAATTTCTATACATTTTCCATACTCCTTCCAATTTGTAGTTATCATTTTTAGTAAAAAGGAGTATACTAACAATATGTCGGTATACTCCGACCAACCAAACCTCAGGTGATATCTATGCAGGATGCTCACTTGGGGTTTTTAATTTGCCATTTCACATACTCACTCACCCCCTTTACCGGTTAACATGATCTGGTAACCGCTTTCTTCGATGAATAAAAGTAATAGAATTTTTCCAGACAAAAACAATACCGAAACGGAACAGAATTGTGATAGATGCCTAACCGATTGATTATGTATTGGAAAACGGATGGAATTTTTGGATTCATAGGATGTAGTGGTATTTTGGGGTTTAATATTACCGTTTTCTATTTAGTAAAAGGCGAATATTAACTTATTGATGCTGACGGTCGTAGGATGTTTTTAGATTAATGGCGGTCTATGGGTTATGTTTGTTTAATCTAAACTAGATGTTCCCAAGTAAAAATTGCTAATTATTTACATTATACAAAATAGTACAATATAATCAATACTATTTTGACTATTTTAAATTTTATAAATAAAGAAGTCGAAATAGGGAGAAAAGTTACATATGAAAAAGCCGATGTGAGAAGATTGGATCCTCCTCCTCACATCGGCTTCTATATTTTAAACTTGTCCAGCTGTACCATATTGCTGCTGACGTGTAATTTTGATAACTTCTTTCCATGTGTCGCGGAATTCTGTTACGAGACCTTCGACTTCTACGATGATGGCAGGGTCATTTTTTATGTTCGCCTCCGTTAATCGATGACTCATATATTCATATAGCGGTAACATTTGTTTTGAAATTTCGATGTCCATATTAAGTGTGGACATTAATTCACCGATAATTGCTTGAGATCTTTGAATGTAATTGTTGCGCTCTTCTATATTTTTATCGGCAATAGACTGCTTCGCTTTATTCAAAAACTTTAAACACCCGTTATATAACATTAGCGTTAGTTCACCAGGGGAGGCAGTTGTCACACTGTTTTGTTTATATGCATTAAATGCATTCGCTTGTACTGTCAATGAAGACACTCCTTTTATTACTGTTAATATTACTTCTTCTTATCATAATAACGGCCGTCCATTACCTGAACATTTGCATACGGATTCATGTATTGCTGCTCATTCTTTTTGGAATATTGCAGATCTTTTAAATCGTTTTTTATTACTTTCATTGTACTATTTAAACGCTCGCGAATTCCTTTATCTAACTCAACTAACATGGCATGGGATTTCTGTCGCATATCAACCTGAAAACCATCATGTTGCATCTTTCCAATGATAATACCGCGCTCATCTAATAAGTTATTCGTTTTTTCGATATAAGCATCTCTCTGTTCTCCCTCTGGAATGATTGCCAAATGCTGATAAAGTTTCGCTGAGATTTGCAGTAACTGCTGTATATTTTCCATAAAACTCATCTCCAACTCTTAGCCTTGCATGAACATAGAAGACTGTTGATTCGCTTTATTGATTGCTGTCTCCATAGCTGTAAATTGTTTCCAGTATCGAGCTTCGATATTTTTCAATTTATTTTGCCATGTATCAATTCGCTTTTCGTTATCAATTAAGCTTTTACCAATTGCATATTGTGCATCTGTCATTGTAGAACGACCAGCTTTTTTCTCTATATTAACTTCTAATGATTTCATTGATTCACGTAGTTTTTCGAGATAGCCACGAGTATCTGAACCACCATAAGTAGGATCCGACTTTTGCCCACCACTGTTCTTAAATAATCGCTCTATTGCATCTGGATCTTCCTCTATTGCTTTTCGTAACTTAGCTTCATCAATTTCAAGTGTTCCACCGTCATTATAGCTCTTAGAAGAAGTGATACCGATATTAAATAATGTATTATATTTTGTACCCTCTAAGCCAGGATTTGACTGGTATATAAGTGATCGCATATTTGATAAGCCATTGCGCACTACCGAATCATTACGAAGCAAGCCACTTTTTGCCTTTTCTTCCCAGAGCTTTATTTCATCTTCATCCATATCTTTTTTCTGCTCGGGTGTAAGTGGAGCATAATCACGATATTTTGTCTCTTTTGTTTGATCGTTTAAATCTTTAATTAAACCATTGTATGTCGTAACGAATTCTTTAATTTTGTTCACCATATCGTCTACGTTTGTAGTGGATGACATTGTTACCGGTTGAGCTGATGGCGCTGCATTAACTAAATCATCATTAACCGTACCGTCCCCATTGAGTAATCCTGCGTTTTGAGCATCTGCTTTAGCCGTGTTTAAAGAACTTACTGCATTTGCCAATCGTGCATCTGCCGCAGTATCTTCAGCTTTTGCAGTATTATAAGCAGATCGCAGTTGGTTTTGTTCAGCCAAATTTTTAAATGCTGTTTGCTCAGTTGCAGATAAGCTATTCCAAATTGTTTGTTGTTCCTCTGTTAATGAAGATACTTTTGAAGGATCTGCAATCACTTCTAAAATTTTTGCATCCCCTAATTTACTGTACTGAGATTTTAATTCATCGGACTGCGCTTTTGCAGCATATTCATTAAGTATAGCCTCATCTGAATTTTGCAGTGCTGAAAGTGTTTCTTTGTCTAATGCCTTTAAAGCTGACTTTAGATCATCAGAGAAATATTCATTTTCACTTATAGCTGTACGAATTTCACTTAAATCGGTTGTTTCATCGATTGTTAGACCTTTTAAAGCTGTAATAGCTTCACCCGATAAATCCTTTAATTTCGAGCCGCCAAATGAAACATAATCTGCCTGTACTTTAAAATGATCAAATTCATTTTCAGAAGCCTTGTAGACTGTTTGTAATTTTTCAGCAGAAAATGCTTTTAGCTTTGTTTTTGATTCATCCGATAAGTTGCTTGCGTCTATTGCAGCTATTACATCTTCTTTACTATTGGAGCTTGCCAATTTGACTGTTTCAAATTCTTCAGCCGTCAAGTTTTTCCAGTCTGACGTAGTTAGTTTACGGTATTCTGCTTGTTCTGTTAATGATAACGTATTTCCAAATGCTGCATTATAACTATTGTTATGTGTGTTCGTATAGTTTGGTGTATCACTTGAACCATCTCCATAATAGGCTGAAAGCGCATTTGTGAGAGCTAAAGCTTTGTTTGCTTCATTTTCTGTCGCCAATTGCAATTCCTTTTGTGCGGATTTATATTTGTCTGCAATTGTTTGAGTGGAATTGAATGTATCTTTTAATGTAACGTTATATCCTGAAAGATTAAAGGTATTAGAAGGGCGCTCTGTCGCAATGCCGTTTACTTGGAAAATTGCATTTTTTCCATCTGTTGTTTGAAATTTGTCGATTACATTACCCAATTCATCCTTTTGCTGGTAAAAACCTAAACTCGTAAAAATATCTTTCCCACTTACAACATTAATTTCTTCCCCGGCTTTGTTATCCCCGGAATTTTTAGCTGTAAATGAGAAACGCCCATTTTCAAATACGGCTGATACTCCAGCATTACTAGCATTTACTTTACTCACAAATTGATTAACCGTCATACCATCAGTGATTTCAATTTTCGTTGCTTCAGAAGGCATTGTCCCATCAGCTTTAATTGCCTTCAATTCGATTGTTTTAGTTCCCGTACCAATTAAGTCACTCATTTTTGTTGACCCTACTGCACTTACTTGGTTCCCTACAGCTCGTGCTGAAGTTGCTAATTGTGAAACCCCTTCAATCGATAGTGAACCAGTAGCTGAACCTGTTGCTGTTGCACTAACAAGATTAGAATTTGAAGTTGAAGCAGTTTTAGAATTTAAGGACTTTAATACTAAATTATCTGCAATATACGTATCAAACGTTTTTAATTTTGTATTTACACTACGATAAGCATCGCGTTGCCATTCATATGTTTGTTTCTTTTGTGTCAATTTATTTAAAGGTGCCCGTTCAGCATTCATTAATTTTTCTACTAAAGCATCAATATCCATACCTGATGCCAATCCCCCAACTCGCATAACCATTTTTATTTCCTCCTCTAATTATCTCACTTAAATTTTTTCATCCACTACCATTCCAAGCATTTTCTGCATCTCATAGAAAGCATCTAGCAATTTTTTCGGAGGAATTTCTTTTACAACTTCTTCCGTATCTCTATTCACAACTGTTACATAATAGCGTTCAAGTCCTTCGTGGAACATAAACTTAGAAGTACTGTTATTTACTTCAAGCATCTCGTTCATCTTATTAACAGCCTCTTGGACTTTCGTCTTAGTTTCATCTAAATTTTTAAATTGCATCATAGGCTCAATTAAAGCTATTTCTTTTCTAGTAGTATTGTCGCTCACTTGCTTTTCTAGAGATTCTTTAGTAACGCTATTTATTAAGTTAGCTTTGTTCGTTACAGTTGTTTCAATATTAGCATTTCCTGAAATACGCATATTTTCCATCCTCCTTGAATTCATTAAATGCATTGTTAGTTTTAATATCGGACAGAAAAAAAAGAATTTCAGTTTTAACACAATCAAATGAATGGAATACTGAAATTCAAAGTTTAATTTTGTATTAGGATAAGAGTTACTTTAGAAAATATTATCCATAAATTGGTAAAACAAGTCTGTTAAGTTACACTTTAACTATTTAATAAACCTCTTTTTTTTAACAAATCACAAATAGAAAAATCAATAAGAGTATCAATATCAAAAGACCGCTCCTGCGGCATAATATATCCCGATGTATTACTTGATAAAAGTGATTTTTCTTCAATCAGTTTTTCTGTTTTAGCCACATAAATCGCACCATTCAGCGCATAAACTTTTGGCAAGTCCTGACGTCTAGTCACTAACGTATCCTTCGGTAATAAAGGTACCATTCTTTCATCTTCGAGAGTATACATCCAGTAAGGGGATTTCTCTGGCTCGGTTACTGAAACACAAAAATTAGTACCATCACTTGATAAAAGCTGTTCAATACAACCATCAATATCATCCACTGTTCTTAATGGCGATGTTGGCTGCAATAAAACGACATAATCATATCCTGGGCATTGCTCAATAGCATGTAGTACTGGATCAATTCCAGGTGTATCATCTTGGGCTAGCTTTATGGGTCTTTTAAATGGTACTTCACATCCGTATTGTTTTGCTACTTCAATAATTTCATCATCCTCAGTCGACAAAATCAAGCGGTCAATATACTTGGATTTTTTAGCCTCTTCAATCGTCCATGCAATTAAAGGCTTTCCAGCAAGCTCACGGATATTTTTACGTGGTATACCTTTAGATCCTCCTCTGGCTGGGATAATTGCTAAAATTTTCGAATTCATTCTACAAGCCCCTTATACTGCTCATTAGCACGGTTAAAATCATCAACACGCCCAATATCTAACCAATATTCATGAATTGGGAAAACTGATGTTTTTTTTCCTTGATTAATTAATGCTTCAAAAAGCGATGGCATGTCAAAAAATGTATCTACAGGTATGTACTCAAACACTTCTGGGCTTAACACATATATCCCAGCGTTTACAAAGCTTCGATTGATTGGCTTTTCTTTGATCGATATTAACTCTACGCCATCAGTTTCAATAACCCCATAAGGGACTTGATATTCGTATTCTCGTACACACATCGTTGCAACAGCATTTTGCTCTTGGTGAAACTGCATTAACTGATCAAAGTTTACCTGAGTTAGTAAATCACCGTTCATCACAAAAAACGGCTCTGTTGGGCGGTTTTCAAGTAATGATAATGCACCGGCTGTCCCCATGCGTTTTTTTTCTTCAATATAGTCAATCGAAATGCCCATTATATTACCATTTTGAAAGTAGTCTTGGATAACTTCTTTTTTATAATTCACAGAGAAAATAAAATTTGTATAGCCATACTGTTTAAATCCCTCAATAATTGATTCAACAATCGGCTTATTTCCAACCTTAAGCATCGGCTTTGGAATGTCATTTGTTAGCGGGCGTAATCTCTTTCCTAACCCTCCAAGCATTAGAATGACTTGATTTTTATTTGTAGGTGTTTGTAAATGATCAATAAATAAAATATCAACGACTTGATTTTGATCGTTCACTATTGGTAACTGCTTTAGGTTTTTAGATTTCATCAATTGTTTGTAAGTATTCGTTTTCAGCCCATATTTCGCACTAAATGGGTTAGAATTCATAATCAAATTTATCGGAACTTCAAGCCCCTCACCACGTAGAATACCTCGTCGAATATCACCATCTGTCACTGTACCAAGTAAGTGATTGTCTTCATCTACAACCACCGCAAATTGTAAAGATGTTTCATCAATAATTTTCATTGTTTCAAACAACGTTTGTCTGGTATGAAGGACGATATTTTCCCATTTAATCATTTATTACACTTCCTTTGCTGGTACACCATACGCCTTTGCATGATGATGCAATTCTTTCACCACTACAGATCCAGCTCCAATCAAGCATTTTTCGCCAATATGAATACCTTGAATAATTGTTGTGCCTGTACCGATATGTGTACCATTTCCAATTTTAACAGCACCTGAGATTTTTGTACCTGGTGCGATATGTACGTTTGCACCAATTTGACCATCATGATCAATTATTGCGCCCGTGTTTATAATAGTATTATCGGCAATACTTGTTCCCGTTTGAACAATTGCACCTGCCATTATTTGAACACCTTCTCCTAACTGTGCAGAAGGTGAAATAATCGCGGCTGGATGAATGATTGATTTAAAGTAATAGCCTTTCTCTTTGAAATGTTTAAAGGTTTTTTCACGTGCAGAGGATGGTCCAAGCATACCTAATCCAAGAACAAGATTTACTTCTTCAGGGTTATAATTGTAAATAACTTCGTCAGGTCCTAAGTATACTAATCCAAAAACATTGTCCTCCATAATTGGAGTTGTAAAACCTATTATTTCATAGCCTTGCTCTTGCTTTAGTAAAGTTTCCATTAAAACAGAAGCATGTCCACCATTTCCAAGTATGATTAAAGATTTACTCATGAATTAATTCATCCTTATCATATGAATACTGCGCTTTTTTTCCAATATAATCCCAATATTTCGAAGGAGCTACTCCGCTACCTGGACGCTTAACAACTAAGTTTTCTGCACTAAAGGTTTCTCCCGGGTATATTGCTTTATTTGCTACTAAGCTTTTTCGAGCAGGAATTCGATTCTTTAATTCGACATAAGAAGGCTGCTTAAATCCATTACCTAAAGCTTGTTCAATTTGTCTAATTTGCTCAATCATTTGTTTTAGTTCAAAAGGCTCTAAAGAAGCAACGTGATCTGGTCCTTCCAGTGTTTTATCTAATGTGAAGTGTTTTTCTATAACCTTTGCACCAAGTGCTACCGCAGCTGTTGGAACGGCAATGCCTGATGAGTGATCGGACAAGCCCACAGGAACTTGAAATTCTTGCTGTAAAGTAGCCATCGCCTTTAAATTGATTGTATCAAACGGTGCGGGATATTCCGTTGTACAATGTAAAATTGTCACATATTGCTGAAGTAGCTGCTTTGCTTCGTCAGTTTGATAAAATGCTTGAGCCTGCTCCATCTCACTTTTATTTGCTATCCCAAAAACAATATAGGACAGTGCCTCATGAATATCTTCTAAAGTAGCCATTCCTGTAGATAAAATAATCGGCTTTTTCTTTTTAGCAATTGCATATATAAAAGGTGCATTTGTAAGCTCACCCGATGGAATCTTTGCAGTTTTAATTTGTAATTCATCGAATAAAAAATCGACACTTTCATAGTCAAAAGGTGTCGATAAAAACTCTATTCCTTTATCCTCACAATATTGCTTAAGTAATGCAAATTCTTCAAAAGTTAGCTCAAGCTTTTTTAACATGTCTAATTGAGAAGTTGATTCCTTTAAATTTTCTACTTGATAATCTGCTTGCTTTGCATTCTTTGTCACTAAATTTTCTGCTTTAAATGTCTGAAATTTTACTGCATCAGCACCTGCTTCTTTTGCCACATCTATAAGCTGCATAGCCATTTCAAAAGAGCCGTTATGATTTACGCCAGCTTCAGCTATGATATATGTTTTCATAAGTCATAAAACTCCTTTTGAACTTTAAAATTTGGAATTGTTTTTATTTGCTCATAAATTTTATTAGCAGTATCTCCGTTACCAAATATTCTCTCATATTTTATATTGGCCGATAAAGCATAATCAATAGCACTTTTAATTGACCCAGTAGATAACTCACAATCAATGACAGATGCAGGACGCTCTCTTCCCTTTTGTCTATCACCGCAATTAATCGTCGGAGTTTGTAAATAAGGCACTTCAATTAAACCACTTGATGAATTACCGACAACAAGTGCCGCCTCCTTAACTGCACTTAAATAACGTATTTGGCCTAGTGAATCATAAAGCTGCGCTGTTTGTGGATTCGCTGCTACAAATTGTAGTATACGCTCATTAATTTCCCTACCACCATTGTCCGCGTTTGATTTTGTAAAAATTAAATGGTACTGTTGCTGATAGCTAGCTAGCACCTCTAATAAATTTACAATTCCACCAAATTCACCGTTTGTTTCCGGATGATACGTAATTAAAAAGAACTGCTTATCATCAACTATTGCTAACTCTTTACATATCATCTCACGACTCATTAAATTTAATCGAAGCGTATTGTCAATGCCAATCGCGCCAACGTTAAATACGCGTTCTGGAGTCTCCCCTAGCTGTAAAACGCGCTTCTGATGTCCTTCTGTACTCGTAAAATGCCATGTTGCCATCTTCGTAATCGAATGACGAATCGCATCATCATACGCACCGAATGTACATTCTCCCCCATGAATATGTGCAATTGGAATTTGCATAATTAACGCTGACTGTGCAACAGCTAGCATTTCAAAACGATCTCCTAATATAATAAGTAAGTCTGGATTTAATCTTGCTAATGCGTCCGCAAAACCAATTGTGGCTAGTCCCATTGATTTTGCAACAGCTGTTGAAGTATCTGCTGATAACAGCATTTCAACCTTTTCGTTAATGTGAAAACCATCTACCTCAATTTGATTGTATGTAAGGCCGAACTCTGGCGATAAGTGCATACCTGTTACAAGAATTTGAAGTTCAAAATGTTCATCATTTTGTATTAACTTCATCAGATTAGAAAGCAAACCATACTCTGCTCTCGTGCCAGTTACTATACATATTTTTCGTTTCATTTAATTCACCTCAATAGGCGTACTTGGAATATTAACAATATTCTTATTCAATATATCCGTCACCGATAACTCCATTTTCGGACAAGCTTTGTACATTTCCAACTTATCTATAGGGCGCCAAATCGGACGACTCATTACACCCTTTTCATTCAGAAATGTTAAGACCTCCTCACGATTTAATGATTCATCTAAAACCAATGTTTGTAACCAATAGTTACTATCACTATGCTTAGGCTGTTTAAATAGACATACGCCATCTAAATTAGCGACAAGCTTATCATACTTAGACGTCAGTTGTTTTTTGTGCTTTAAAAGTTCACTAATTTTTTCAAGCTGGGCACAACCAAGTGCTGCATTTATATTTGGCATTCGATAATTATAGCCGATTTCATCATGAACATACTCCCATTTATGTGGAACCTTAGCTGTTATTGTTAAATGCTTTGCATAATCAGCAAGCGCTTCATCATCAGTTAAAATCGCACCGCCACCGCCAGTTGTAATGATTTTATTGCCATTAAAGCTCATGGCATTTATTTTACCAAAACTACCTGTATGCTTTCCTTTATAATATGTCCCTAAAGATTCTGCAGCATCTTCAACTATTACTAGATAATACTTTTCCGCTAAAACTAAAAGTTCCTCTAAATGTACAGCATGGCCAAAGGTATGCATGGGTACTAGCGCCTTTATACGTCGTTTCGTTTCTTTATTATAAAGCTCCCCGTTACGCACTTCTGATATATCTGCTAAATAAGCATCTAACTTAAACGGATCCATCCCTAAAGTTTCCTCATGTACATCAACAAAATGAGGAATAGCTCCACAGTAGCTCACCGCATTTGCAGTTGCAATAAAAGTAAGCGACGGCATCAGCACTTCGTCATCTGCCTTTACCCCCGCCACCTTTAATGCAATATGCAGTGCTGCTGTACCATTTACAACCGCTACAGCACGCTTCACTCCAACGAACTTCGCTAAATCCTCTTCAAAACGAGTTACATAAGCACCTACAGAAGAAACCCACCCTGTTTTGACACAGTCTGTAACATATTCTACTTCTTTTTTGTTGAATGTCGGTTCATGTAAAGGAACAAAATCCTTTCCGTACATTTCTTTCACACGTTCTGCAAATTGTATCCATTGTTCATTCATATATTATAAACATCTGCCTTATATTGAGATAAGTTTTCGGGATTTGTAAACCATTCGATTGTCTCTTCTAAACCTTTGCGGAAACCTTCTTTTCCACCGTATTTCGGTTCCCAGCCAAGCAGTTCTTTTGCCTTTTTATTTTCAGCCCACAGACGCTCTACTTCACTTTTATCTGGGCGTAGACGTTGTTCATCCGTTTCAATTGTTAAATTTACACCCATAATATCCGCAATCATCTCTGCTGTTTCGCCAATTGAAACTTCATAATTTGAACCAATATTAATCACTTCACCAACAGATTTATTTGAATTCATAACTGAAATAAACCCTTGAACTGTATCCTTTACATAATTAAAATCACGGGTCGGTGAAATTGCTCCTAGCTTAATTGTATCTTTACCGTTGGCTAACTGACTGATGATTGTCGGGATAACCGCACGGGCCGATTGACGTGGACCGTATGTATTAAACGGGCGAATAATGGACACAGGTGTATCAAATGAACGATAAAATGATAATGCCATTTGATCCGCACCAATTTTTGATGCAGAGTAAGGGGATTGTCCCTGTAATGGATGTTCCTCATCTATAGGTACATATAACGCTGTACCGTATACCTCACTTGTAGAAGTATGTACAACCTTCTCCACTTCTAATTCATGGGCCGCTTGTACAATATTTAAAGTACCATTAATATTCGTATCAATATAGGTTGCTGGTGAATGGTATGAATAAGGGATTGCGATAAGTGCAGCTAAATTTAATACATGAGTACATCCCTTCATTGCTTCTTTCACACCAAATGGATCACGAATATCACCAGTGAACACATCGAGCTGTGATTTAATATCGTGAGGTGCATGGTCTAGCCACCCCCATGAATTAAACGAGTTGTAATAGCAAAATGCGCGTACATCATGCCCATCACGAATAAGTCGTTCCGTTAAGTGAGAGCCAATGAAACCATCAGCACCAGTTACTAGTATTTTCATGTGAATTACTCCTAACTTCAGTCTTTACTATTTTGTAGTAGTTTAGTAATTATAACTCAAAATTAGTTCTTATATATATTCACCGTATTTCCAAAGAAATCTGCCATTTCGTATTCTAAAAAATCTGCTAATAGCGTATCGTTTCTTAGTTTTATTGCTTCATTTATTTCCTTTAATATCTGATTGAGCTTTTCAATTTCAATAGAAATAACATAATCATACTGTAGTAAAATATTAAAAGACTCTGTCAACCAATCAATTCCTTCAATAAAATCAGTAATAGCACTATACGCTTTTACTTTATCTCCCTC
The DNA here is from genome assembly GCF_040273735.1 of Solibacillus sp. Taxonomy (NCBI): domain Bacteria; kingdom Bacillati; phylum Bacillota; class Bacilli; order Caryophanales; family Caryophanaceae; genus Solibacillus; species Solibacillus sp. The sequence continues at coordinate 58,774 of NZ_JBELZM010000009.1, forward strand.
TCTTAAATAGTCCGCTACCATGGTACATCCATTTGGAATTTTCAATATATATGACTGTATACTTTCTAATAATTCTTCTAATTGCTGTTCAATTTTTACATCCATCTTTATAGCTCCTTTTATATTTACTTCATTTCAGACCATGCATGGTGACACAATAAATTATCTAGATATTCTTGTATATATTTCACAAAAAACTTCAATTTATTTAGCATCTCTACCCTTTCACTATTTGTTTGAAAATTATTTTCAAAACCATATTCGAACATATTATTAATTGCTTTAGTAGATGAATAAATCATATTTAAAATATGTTTTTCTAACACATCGTTTTCTCTTAACTTCTTTACTAACTTCAAAAGCTTTTGTAAATCATGTAAAGTAACAGCATTGGTATTCATTTTATCAATTTTGATTAATACTTCGTCTACTTTTTCTTTACAAGCTTTCATTTTATCTAAATACTCTATAGAAAAAGTATAATCTATCGATTTTTCCATCGACATTAGTGGAATCCAAGATTTATCTAATATTTCTTCTAACTGAATTTCATTTACATCTTTATAAGATACACCTTCAATTTTTGCACCTATTTTTGATAAATTATAAATTTGAATTTTATTGTTCACATTTTGAATAATGGAAATAGCGTTATTAAAAGATTCTAATGTAGATGCTAAAGGTAAAGTTGTAACAACTTTATCGATAAAATTACCATTAACTTCCTTTGTCGGACCTAAATTTTTTATTGCATCATGTTTATGAACACCTGGTGCATAATACTCACCATTATTTAGCGCTAAATCTTGTCCAACTAAAAATACTTCGCTTGCCCCTAAATAGTGTGTAAGTAATAAGGAATATAAAGCAACGGACGGAACAGTTGGTATCCCTAATATTTCAGGTCTAACTTCTTTTGTAATTGTATCTTGATCTAAATTCGTAAAATAAATTTCACCTTGATGATGTTTTAATATTAAGTGATTAGTAGTACCTGTTGTAATAATAGGTCCATTGTATTTAGTGTTTTGGAAATGAGCTGTAAAATTCACAACTGAAGCATCTATTATAGTTACAAAATCCGGAATTATATTTTCATTTATTAGGCCATTCACCGCAGAACCTGATGCAATAATATATGCTTTATCCTTGTTTTCTTTAATAAAATCTAAATTATCAATTAGTGAAGGTCCGGATGCAACTAATATAAATGGTTTATTTTCAAAATGTTCTTTTATATCTAAAAGATTTTTACCTTTTTTAGATAATGCCAAATTTAATATTGGTTCTGTTAGCCATTCAAACATAAAAAATCGCTCTGTATTTTTATTAATTTTAGCTGTTGTTGTACCCATCTTTATTTTTTCAATAGCCGGCGTTATCAATTCTTTATTTAACTTCTCATAGTTAGGGTGGATTAATATTTCAACATTCATTCCTAGTGCATCTCTAATTGCACTACTAATTATAATATAGTTCAAGTTGGTCACATGGTAAAAAGAAATATTTTGTCCGTGTAATTTCTTTTTATAGCCTTCTTCATAGTCAATTTCGTCAAAAATTTCAATAATATAAAACTTAGAATTAAAATTCATATCTAATAAATATTGCAATAATATCCCATTACCAGAACCTATTATAAAGTAGCATTTATTACTTTCTATCTGTTTACCAAACTTTTCAATTTCCTTATGCGCAGAAACTTCAGAATTTAAAGAAATATATTGACTCGAATTCGTTTCGTATATTTTTATAACTTCTAAATTTCTAGCATTAGTCTCCTTTGTAAAACTATACATTTTATTAACACCTTTTCTCTTCGATTCATTTAAAAAACTTCAAGTTTATGTATAAAGATTAAGTAGATATCTAGTATAAAAAAAGCTGAAGCATTTAGCTTCAGCTTTTTAGCCTTCAAATTTAAAATTATCCTAATAATTGAAGTACACCTTGTGGTTGTTGGTTCGCTTGCGCTAACATCGATTGTGCAGCTTGCATTAAGATGTTGTTCTTCGTGAATCCCATCATCTCTTTTGCCATGTCTGTGTCACGGATACGAGATTCAGCAGCTGTTAAGTTTTCAGATGTAGCACCTAAGTTGTTAATTGTATGCTCTAAGCGGTTTTGAATAGCACCTAAATCTGAACGTTGAGATGAAACTGCTTTAATAGCAGAATCTACTAATGCAATCGCACTATTAGCACCAGTTTGTTTACTAATATCCAATTTGTCTACACCAAGAGCAGAAGCCCCCATTGTGCTAATTGACACTGATAATGTTTGCCCTGTATTGGCACCGATATGAATTAATTTACCTGTGAAAGATCCATCTAATAAACCTTGAGTATTGAATTCAGTGTCAGTTGAAATACGGCCAATTTCAGTAATTAAAGCTTCAACTTCTTTTTGAATTTCAGCACGGTCATCATCAGTATTTGTATCATTCGAAGATTGTACTGATAATTCACGCATACGTTGTAAAATAGCATGAGTTTCGTTAAGGGCACCCTCAGCCGTCTGGATTAATGAAATACCATCTTGTCCGTTTTTAGTAGCCATGTCTAAACCACGGATTTGTCCACGCATTTTTTCTGAGATTGCTAAACCTGCAGCGTCATCGCCAGCACGGTTGATTTTGTAACCTGAAGATAATTTCTCAAGGTTTTTAGAAGCTTGAGCATTATTAGCAGTAAGGTTACGGTGTGTGTTTAAAGCTGAAATGTTGTGTTGAATTCTCATTTGGAATTCCTCCTTGAATTGTTTTTATATGACCCACGTCCATGTAGGAAAGCTCGGCGTTGGCTAGTGCCTCTGCCTTACACTATATATATCGTAGCTAATTTTAAATATTTAATAGTTTTTTATAAATTAGTATATATTTTTTTAATGTATTAAAAAAAGTGAACATTATCGATGCGAAAGATGTGTAAGATTAAAATTTATACGAATAAAAAAGCCTTATCGAACATCTTATACAAGACTTGTTCATATCACTGCTTAAGCTTAAACTGCTTCAATGCATCGACTGAACTAGCCAATGCCTCTTTATTTTGCTGCTGAATCGCTTCAAACACTTCCGATCGGTGAACCTTAACAGACTTTGGAGCTACAATGCCTAGCTTTACTTGGTCGCCGTCAACGGAAATTATTTTCACTTCAATTTGGTCGCCAATCATTATTGTTTCGCCTTTTTTTCGTGTTAAGACTAACATTTACTTTCCACTTCCTTTATCTATAGCTATTTCATATCGTAATGGATATTTATCGCTATCCTGAAGGACGATTTGTTTGCCAAGCTTTTGTTTTGTATTAATAATAATTGGCGCAAGTAAGTTAATTGTAGAATTCGCGAAGTGTTCTTTTAAAGTGATGACAGTATATGTTGCCACTTCACTTTCTTCACTTATCTGTAATTGTTCTTTATCCTCTTCGCTTAAATGAAAAGCATAATCGGATTTAAAGGCGAATGGGTAGCCTACAACAAAGCCAATTTGCTCATCTTCAGTCGATTGTAATAAGGCAATGGGGAGGTCTGCATCTAATCCTATAAGAATGTATTTCGTATATTGTGTAAAACCAGGTAACCCCTGTTCAAATGTAAGTATTTCTGATTGATCTATTTCTACTTCACCTAAAAATTTCGTTTGAATATTCATGTATTTCGCTCCTTTTAGCCAATGACGTCAATTTGCACATCTGGTCTTACAATCATTTTGCTATTTACTTTTCCATAAGTGAAGTCAATTTGCGGCTTGTTCACCGTCACGTCAACTTTCGGTGCATTGCGTTCAATATTTATATCTGTTTTTCCTGGTGTAATATTTACTTTTACTGAACCAATCGACGGAATGAATTTAATGTTATAAGGACCTGGACGTTCCGGACCATGATTTTGTTTGGAAATGTTTTGGATTGTTGCACGTCCTTGGCCTTTCCCAGCACTCATCATAATTTGACGTCCTTCACCCATTCGTCTGGACATCCCTTTCAACATTTCTTGCCTTCCCCTTTGAGCATATTCTTTAATCAATTCGCCAACAGGTTTGGACCCTAAATCTCGCCACATTTGGTCCATATTAATATCCAGCTTGGCGTTTGTCGTATTAATCTCAACTGTTGCAGCAGGTTGGGATATGTTTAATTCTGCACGTCGCTGTTGAATACGCTGAAAGGGCTTGGTAATCGTGTAATCCATCTGGATATCTGTTGTTGAAATCTGTATTTGTGGGAATCGCATTTTTAATGTCTCCCTTCTTTTCAATAAAAGCGCTTGGAGCATGTCCAAACGCTTAAAAAATATATGAGTTAAAAATTAATTAATGGGTGAAATCTAATTTCATATTTAAAACCCATTTGCGCCTGCCGCTTTGCTTTCGGCGCAGAACTCTAGTAGATTTCATTAACGGATGAAATCTACTAGAGTTTGCTGAATAATTTTGGCGCCTACAGAGAGGGCAGCTTGATGGATAGATTCAGCTGTTACCATTTCTGTAATTGTTTTTGCATAGTCTGTATCTTCGTTTTCAGACATTTGCTTTGTTACGTTTACTTCTTGCATTTGCAGGCGACTTTCCATTAATTCAACACGATTTTGCTTTGCGCCGACTTCTGCGCGCTTTACCAGTACCTTTTCATTTAATGAATCAAGTCCTGGAATATTTGCAGTGCCTCCTGCTGTAAAATCAACGCCTAGTGCGTTACCGATTTCTTCACTTGTACCTCCGTTATTTAAAAGAGTGTCTAGCCCGTTCATGAAAGTTTTTACTTCTCCAAATAGTTCTGCACCCGTTACATTAATAGGCATTGAGATTCCATCGAACACATTAATCTCAATTTCCTTACCCAATCCGGTGAAATTAGGACCATTTTGAATTTCACCGTTTTCATCAAACAAGGGGCTACTAGTATGTGTCCCGGAGAAAATATAATTTTCCCCAACTTTTGTGTTCCCTAAATCTTGGATATGTTGATTGATTTGTGAAATTTCCTGGTTGATTTTTTGACGATCCTCGGTAGTAATTGTATCATTCGCTGCTTGAATAATTAACTCTTTTACACGAATAAGAGATGTTCCTACTTGATCTAACGCTTCATCCGTTGAATCTAACCAAGTATTTGCTTCCCTCATATTACGTTGGTATTGTGCATTTTTATCTAGGTCAATGCGATATCCCATTCCTTTTACAGCTACTACTGGATCATCGGAAGGTCGGTTAATTATACTTCCTGAATTTAATTGTTCTTGGTATTTAGCCATTTTATTATAACTATTATTTAAGTTACGAAGCATATTACTAGAGAGCATCGATTGTGTTACGCGCATCGTATTATTCCCTTCTTTCTAGTATGGATTATAAACCTGCACGGCCCATTCCGTTAATGATTTTGTCTAATGTTTCGTCGATAACTGTAATCATACGTGCGTTGGCATTATAGGCTTGTTGGAAAGTAATCATATTCGTCATCTCTTCGTCTAGTGAAACTGAGTTATGGGATGCACGATTATTTTCAATTTGCAGACGCAAAGTTATTGAGTTGTATTCTAATGTTACTGCTTGTTGACCTTTAACTCCTAAATCACCAACTAAAGATTTATAGAAGGATTGGAACGTACCACCTTGCAAAGCTGTTTGAACTTTGGATTGCAATTCAGAAAGCTTTAACATATTTTGGTTGTTACCTTCTTCGTTTTCCTCACTAGAAGCAGCAACTTCGCTTGGTTCTGTAGTAACAACTTTAAAATCCTTTGCTGAAGCGCCCGAGAAGAATGGCTTACCTTTATCACCATTCAAATCAAATCCGTCTTCATGTAGTGCATTGAATTTCTCAATAAATTCACTTGCCAAAAGATCTAACTTTGATAACATTTCTGGATATATGCCTTCTCCGTTACTGTGACCAAATGCATCAATCAACGACACTAACGAACCTTTTGAAGATTCAAGCTGATTATAATTCACTGTTGCAATATTGGCTGTCGGTGGATTTTTCTCATGATTACTTGACAATCCCGAAATAGAAATATTATCGAACTCCAGATATTCACCATTCGCATCTACATCACCGGTAATTGGGCCTGTTGCATTATTTGTCGAAAGTGCTGCATATTCTTTCCCTTTAACAAGAGTAATCGATTGGCCGTCTGTTGTTTTAAAGGAAATTGTCATGCTCCCTTCTGCTATTGCTAAAGCATTACCACCAGATTTCTCAGTCGTTATTGATACAGGAATAATATCGTTTAACTTATCAACCAATACATCACGTGCATCATAAAGATCATTCGGCATATATCCATTTGGCTCTACCGCTTGTATTTGACCATTTAAATCAGCTATTTGCTTTAAAATATTATTAACTTCTTTCGTTTTTACATTTATTTCATTCCCGATATTTCCTTGAATTTGCTTTAGCTGAGCATCGATATAGTTGAATGATTCTGCCAAAGATTGACCTTTTGAAATCATTACTTGGCGTGCTGCTGTATCTTTTGGATTTGTCACGATGTCTTCCATCGATTTCCAAAATTCAGTAAATGCCTGATTCAGCCCAAATTCAGAAGGTTCGGACATAATATCTTCCATTTGAGAGATTGATTTTGTTGTCGATTGCCAGTAGCCCAACTTATTTGTTTCTTGGCGATATTGGCGGTCGATAAATTCATCACGAATACGCTGTACGGAATGCGCCTGCACCCCTGTCCCGATATGACCTGCTGTTTTACCTGTATTTAAACCCGGACTTGGGAATCCCGGTGTTGTTTCCATATTGATGCGTTGGCGAGTATAGCCGAGTGTGTTGGCATTTGAAATGTTATGTCCTGTTGTATAAAGCGCTGATTGCTGCGTGTAAAGTCCGCGCTTGCTTGCTTCAAGTCCCATAAATGTTGAACGCATTGTAGGACCTCCCTTTTAGTGTATTTAAATATCAATAAAAAATCGCATGTATTGCCTCCGCAGCATGCGGAAGCTTACATGCGATTAGGCTTTAAATTCATTGAAAGAACGTTTTGCAACTTCAGTATTCCCGCGTATTTGCGCACCGGAATAATTGAACTGCTCTGTTTGCTGTGGGCGCATTGCATCCAATGTAATGTTAATAAATTGCAGTGAATTCATGACAAGTTTCTGATTCAAATCATTTTGAATCTTTAATTGATTCAGCAACGCTATTAAACGTTCGCGTACATTAATCAATTTTTCAGTGGATTCGCTGTTTTCAGCGGCAGTTATCACATCGGCAACAGATGGTGTGTCAGTGAGAGCAATTCCTTTTGCTCGGAGGTAATCCGTTACCATCAACTGTCGCTGTTGTTCAAGTGTGTTAATCGCCGCTACATGTGCCTGCTCACTTTTGATGAGCTGATCAAGCTGTTCCATATCACCTTGCTTAATGTATTCCGTTTTCGCAAGCGCTAGTTCCAGCAGACTTTTATGCATTTTCTCTAGCTTTTCCAACATGACGACAATATTGGCAATTGACATGTATTTAGCGCTCCCTTGCTCGTAGTATTTCTGTTATTTCCCTTGGTAGAATTTCAGCATGTCCTCAGCAACCTGCTTTGCGTCTACTTTGTAGTTTCCAGAATCAATATCTTCTTTAATCTTTTTCACACGTTCTGCACGCTCATTTGCATAGGTCGAATTAGCCTGCATCTCTTTTGCTTTTGTTGAAATTTCGATCTGGTCTGCAAATGATTTTTTAGTTTCTTCTGTTTTTACAGGACGTGCTTGATTATTGTATTTATTGATTGCTTGTAAACCTATTGGATTAATCTTCATATTTATAGACCTCCTCTTAAAATCAGTTACGCCTCGATCCGGCTTTAGGTCCACACGATGTGGATCAGTCATCCTTTGTCACACGATGCGACAGTTTTAGAATGCCTTCCTCTATTCAAATAAATCCTTACCGAACCTTCGACTTCCGCCCTGAGCTTAAACTTCTTTTAGCTGAATAAAGTTAAAAGCTTCGTCTACTTTATATTTCGACTGCTTCAACCATTTGTTTAAGCTTTAGTGCAAAAAACTGGACTTATGTAGTATATTATTATGCTCATTTTACTGAAAATAAAAACGAAGTCCTATTTAAATGACTCCGTTTTAGACAATTATTTTTTTTCAGAAAGATACGTTGCACGTTCACGACGTTTAATATCATCGCGAAACTCTTTCGCGGCATCAAAAGTTCGCAATTCTGATTTTAACTCGTTTTGACATTTTTCACATAATTTGCCTGAATTTGTTATCCTTCCACAGTTATCACATGGATACCCGAGGTTCGGAAACATCGCTGGGTGTAAACGTCCTTTCCGTACCCATTTATAAAGCAAGTCACGATCAACTCCTGTCGCCTCTACAATACGGTCAACATTTGCTGCACGATTTTCACGCTTACGAAGGAAACGATATACCTCCTGATATAAATCCTCTTCTTTTTGTGCACAGTTATGGCAAACTTCCCTCAAGCCAGTGTAGTTAAAAAAAGCATTACATTCCGGGCAATTTCTTAATTCAGCCATTATGAGCCCTCCTTCTTATACAATCTACTATCCGTTAATTATACAAAATCATTCGATAACTTTGATTGACAACTTTCCAACATCTTAATAGGTTCTTATTTTATCCATGAATCAATGTAAATCCATCCACTGTTTTCGCTCCCGCTTCCAGAAGCACCTTCTTTGCATGGTTTAATGTCGTCCCTGTAGTATAGATATCGTCCACTACTAACAATTTTTTATCTTTTATTGCAGTAGGATTAATAACTTTAAAAAACTGGAGTGTTTGCAGACGCTCTTTCCTTGTTTTTAGTGATTGCTGCTCATTCGAAAGCTTTGTTAAATGGTGGGCAAACGGGATATTCGCCGCTTTCAGTAATTCATCGATATGTGCGAATGTCCTTAGTTTCAAGTTTTCGGGGTGCATTGGAATCGGGATTATGAGGCGGGTTTCATTTTTAAGTTGTTCATGAAGGGTATTATTGAATACGTTAGCAAGGAGTATGTCATGCAAAAACTTATAGCGATGCAAATAATCTTTCATTGCTTCATTATAATGGAATAAAGAGACGACTCCCTCTTCCTGTTGTAGCTCGATTCGTTGGAAACGCTGTTCACAGCGGGGGCAAATTGTTTGTGGCAATGTTTTTAGAAGTAGCTCTTTCCAGCTGATTCTTTGATGAAGCTCGCGATCACATAATAGGCAATTCTGAATCGGCTTATTCATGAATGTTCATCTCCAATATTTTATTGCGTGCACGGTCCATTTCCATAGTGATGCCATGGTGGAAAAATACGATATCACCATTAGGGTACTGCACATTTCGACCAACTCTTCCGCTAATCTGAATAAGCGCACTGGATGTGAATACAGGATTCTCCGTACCGACTACGGCTACCTGGACATTTTTAATTGTGATCCCGCGTTCCAAAATAGTAGTCGTCAGTAGACCTTTTCTTTTTTTATTGCGTAATTCCAGGACTTTCTCTTTCCTGTCAGGATCTTCGGAATGGACACTTTCAATAGTAGATTCTATCTTTTGAAAGAGGGGTGTTGCTTGTTCCATTAATTCGATAGTTGGGAAGAAAATGAGGAATGGCTCGTTCTGCTGGAGCCTATGCTTGACCCATGTGTGGAGCTTTTGAGGGATTTTATTTTTCTGAAATGCTTTTTCGTAATTCCAAAGAGACTGGAATCTTGGCACAGGCAAGGGTTGGCCATGGAATCTTCTTGCGATAAATGAGCAGCCCCAGTCTTCTCTTTTTT
>NZ_JBELZM010000009.1:68636-145653 GCF_040273735.1 Solibacillus sp.
AACACCTTCTGAAATCGAGGATACAATTCCAAGACGACATCCGTCCGAGGTGTTGCCACACAAACTCTTTTACCTGCTTTGAGCGAGTCATATATTGCAGTAAAAAGAATCTCCGTTTTACCGGCACCACAAACCGCCACCAATAAATGATTTCTATTTCGCGAAATACTATGCGCCAGTTCGTTCGCTGCTTTTTCCTGTTGAGAGGTAAGCTTGCCGCTCCATGCAAACTGAACTCGCGATTTCTGTTTTCGGGTTTCCGTTTTCCACAAAATTAGTTCATCACAGCTGCACATTCGCCCCATCGTAATACAATGTCGGCAATAGTGACAGAGTTTTTGACACTTCGCGCAGTGAAAGGAAACGAATTTATGTGATTGTTCATTTAGACAACGACGGCAAATTAACTTAGGTTCTGTGATAACAGCGGGAATCGTTTCGAAATAACCGCGGTTGATATAAGTATCGATTTTTTGCCGAGGAAATGGTGTGTGGTTGCGCGACCATATTCGACCGGTGAAGAAATTTACGATTTCAGGTTCTGGAATGAGTCCGGAGTAGCGAGTGTAGGTTGAAGGATTTGATTTGTCTGAGACATTAGAAAAGGTTGATATTGAGGGTTTGAATAGTCTATAGCGTTTTCTTATTGAGGATGTTCTTGTGTACATGATTTTCGCTCCTTTATTTTATTTTCGTTTTAAGTGTTTTAGATTTTGCAGGTTATGACATGGAAACACTTCTACTTTTCATTCGAAAAATTCCAAATTCCCCCGTTCACATTCTACTTTCAACCCAAAATTCTCCACTTCCCTTGGAATACTTTCTACTTTCCACGACCCGTGTTCTACTTTCAACTCAAAACTTTCCACTTCTCAGCCTCCCGCACCACAAACCAAAAAAACAGCCACTCTCCCTAAGAAGTAGTGACTGTTAAGCCTAAAGCCTAGTTATTTCTTAATCCAACCGATTCCCATTGAACCTTCACCTAAGTGTGTACCGATTACCGGTCCGAAATAGCTTAGAGTAAAGTCGACTGTTGGGTAAGCGGCGGCTAAAGATTTCATCCATTCACTTGCTTCTTCTTCACAATTGCCATGAATAACTGTTGCTTGCAGTGCGCCGTGCTTTTCGACTGCTGAAGCTAGTTGTTCTTCCACTCGGCGTAGTGCTTTTTTGCGTGTACGGATTTTTTCGAACGGAACGATTACTTTATCCTGGAACGTCAGGATTGGCTTAACTTGCAGCAATCCGCCAATTAATGCTGCTGCAGCTGAAAGTCGACCGCCGCGTTGGAGGTGCTGTAAATCATCGACAATAATATAAACATCCCGCGTATCCTTTAATTCATTTAAATGGGACATTATCTGTTCACCTGTTGCGCCATCCAACGCTAATTTTGCGGCTTCTTTCACATACAAGCCCTGCAAGTAGGCTGCAACTTCCGAATCAAATGCATGAACGTTCACACCTTCCACCATTGCGCCCGCTTGGACAGCACCTTGGAAAGTTCCGCTAATACCGCTTGATAAGTGAATCGTTACAATTTCATCATAATCTTTTCCTAATGTTTCATAAAGCTCGACAAATTTTCCGACAGACGGTTGCGTTGTTTTCGGAAACTCCGCTGCACCGCGCACACGGTCGTAAAATTCTGAAGCTGTAATATCGATTTCTTCATCGTAAAATGTTCCTTCAATGTTTACACTTAGAGGAATCATATGGACATTGTACGAATTTCGTTCTTCAAGTGTTAAATAGGCTGTACTATCTGTAACAATTGCTGTTTTCATCGCTCTCCCACTCTCCTATGTTCACTAGTTTACAGGAACTCGCTATAATTGTGAACGGTAATTTACCATTCTTATAGGGAACTTCCCACTTTTACAACTGCATCGTTATATGAAAAAAACATCTTGGCATAAATCCGCGCAAGATGTTTTTACTATATATATTATAGAAGATAACAGTTTATTCACTGCCGATATAATAGATGCTCGAAACTTTCCAATCGTCTTCCTTCTTCAATACCGTTACTTGACGTCCGACACCGGATAGTTCTGCACCTGTATCGATTTCTTTCGTTTCTGTCGTTAAATTAGAAAATACTTGGGCTTCATCACCACTGTATTTTACAATCGTAATATCTTCGGCCGTGCGTTTAACATCATATTGGTTAAACACATCGGAAACCGCTTCAATATCTTCATCATAATTAAAGCCTGTCGCATTTTTTGAAATTATATTTTTATAACGTTCTAAATCTTTTTCGTTAAAGGCTGCAATATATTCATTAAAAGCAGATATAATATTATTTTTTTCTTCCTCCGGTACATCCGCCTCTTCCTGAATTGAATTACCCATCATTTCAAAGCCTACAGTACCTTCATCGATCGTTTTCTGCAGATTTTCAGGTGAAGCTTCTTGTTTATCCCCGCAAGCTGCCAGTACAAAAACCGCAAGTACAGCTACCAACCATTTTTTCATAATTTTACAACCTCCCGCAAAACATTTTAGCACACAATATTAGAAAAACATATTTTGTGCAAAATAGCACGAGATGATGTTTTTTCTTATACGAATTTATTTTATTGCAAACCGATATTTTCTTTATCAATGTAAAAATTCGATATTCGAATTATTTGCTGTTGCCTTCAAAATATTAGGACGAAACTCTTTCACAGATGTTTCATAGAATACACGGGAAAACTTTTTATTAATCAGTAATAATATGCAAAAATAAAAACAAGGATACGAAAATCGAATCCTTGTTTTAACGTTTAATATGTAATTAACGTACTTCTACCCAGCCGTTTTTGATTGCTGTTACAACTGCTTGTGTACGGTCATTAACATTCATTTTTTGTAAAATACTTGATACATGGTTTTTAACCGTTTTTTCCGAGATGAATAATGTCTCGCCGATTGTACGGTTTGATTGGCCGTCTGTTAACAATTGAAGCACTTCGCATTCACGCTTCGTTAATAAGTGGAATGGACGGCGAATTTCTGTTTGATGGAAATTACCTTTGTTTTCGTGCTCTGATAGACGACGGAATTCCGCAACTAGATTTTTCGTTACTTTCGGGTGCAGGTAAGAACCACCGTTAGAAACAACTTTGATTGCTTCAACAATTTCATCGGCATCCATTTCTTTCAGCATATAGCCAAGTGCACCTGATTTTAATGCGTGTGTTACATATGATTCGTCATCATGAATCGATAAAACCATTACTTTGGCATCCGGATATACAGCGATTAAATCAGCTGTCGCCTCTACACCGTTTTTGCCCGGCATATTAATATCCATCAATACGACATCCGGTTCGTTTTGTCCATATAAGTTTACGATATCTGTGCCGTCATCACCTTCAGCAACAACCTCGAATGTGTCTTCAAAATCTAAAATACGTTTTACCCCTTCACGGAATAATTGGTGATCATCTACAATAATAATTTTCGTCATTTCGAAACCCCCTGGAATTCTGCTATCTTATCTCTTCATCTTTTGTCGGCAATGGAATTTTCATTAAAATCGTTGTTCCTTTACCGATGCTGCTGCTAATTTTCAAAGAACCTTTCAGCAGATCAATTCTTTCTTTCATTCCTATAATACCGAAAGATCCTTCACGAGCGCTTTCTGTATCAAATCCAACCCCATTATCTTTTACTACAACATTAATTTCGTCACATAACCATTCAAGTTTAACGATAATCAGGTTAGGCTTTCCGTGTTTCAATGCATTGTTTACACTTTCCTGCACTAAACGGAAAACAGCCACCTCATAATCTGAAGGAATTCTGCGCTCGTTATTATATGAAAGGAACTGAATCTCAACACCTGGATTATATTCCATAATCGTAGATAAATACTTTTTCAATGTCGGATCAATACCTAGGTCATCGAGCGCCATTGGACGTAAATCATAAATAATGCGGCGTACTTCGGATAAGGCGTTGCGAACGCTTATTTTCAAGTCATGAATTTCTTTTAAAGCGGCGTCGGCTCCTTTTTCTCGGAAAGTGCGGTCAATTAAATTCGAACGCATCAGCACATTCGCCATCATTTGTGCAGGCCCATCATGAATTTCACGCGATAAACGCTTTCGTTCTTCTTCCTGGGCTGCGATAATACGTATGCCAAAATCTTGTTTGATCTTCGCCTGTTCAAGTGCTGCCCCGACATTTTTCAAATCGGTAGTCAAAAAGTTAATAACAACATTCACTTGATTCACGATATGATCCGCTCTTTCAATCGTATCATAAAGTGTGCGCAGGCGCCTTTCCAAATCGTCACGCTTGTCTCTTAGCTGCTTTTCGCGTTCCCGGCAAAGGGAGACCTTTAACTGTAAATTACTTGTATTTTCATAAGCTGCACGTATTTGCTCTTCTGAATGATTATTGAAACTTTTACTTACAATGACTAATCGCTGTCTAGATAATTGAAGCAACTTTTCCAAATTATCACTTTCATCTATTATAATCTTAATTTCATGACGCACAACTTCCAGCTCTTGTTGCATCTCTTCAAAGTTTCTGCGGCTTTGTTCGCTTATAATAAATACATCATCTTTCGAACTTGTAATAGTTTCCAACATTCGATTAAATATTACATCAAGCGAGGCGATGTCTATTTGATTGTTTTCTAGCACTTTTTCCCCACCTTACTTAGTCAGAAAGCGAACTACTCTATCTTTTTACTTTGCAACCTACTATTATAGTACATACATATTATATCATTAGTAAATCATTTTTTAAGTTAAATTATAACCACAAATTTGAAATCAAATTGTAATATTAAGGAGAATCGATAATGAGAAATAACTACATTACTGTAAAAGGTTACGGAGAATCAGAAATCATCATATCAAAATCGCGTTTTTCTAACTTATGTAGAACGCGTTGAGACAGAAGAAGAAGCGATTCTCTTTATTGATAAAATAAAAAAGATGCATGCATCGGCTACCCATAACTGCTCCTGCTATATGATCGGGGAGCATGACCATATCCAAAAAGCGAATGATGACGGGGAACCAAGCGGTACTGCAGGCGTCCCTATGTTAGAAGTACTTAAAAAACAAGGTTTAAAAGATACGGTTGTTGTCGTCACTCGCTATTTCGGCGGGATTAAACTTGGCGGAGGCGGTTTAATCCGTGCTTATAGTAAAGCAACAACAGAAGGAATTGCAGCTGCTCAAGTTGTTGAGCGAAAATTGCATTATTTAATGAAAATCGAGATTGATTATGTGTGGTTGGGGAAAATAGAAAATGAGATACGCGGTTCCCACTACCCTCTTCATGATATTCAGTATGCGGAAAATGTAGATATTTATGTACACGTTTTAAAAGAAGAAGAGCAAAATTTTATTGACTGGATTACCGAACTGACAAACGGACAGGCAGCCGTCACACAAAAAGAAGCGCTTTTCATCGAATTTTTTAAGGAATAGTGTCGAAATATTTGTCATCATAATGCAAGATATCGTTACTTTACGACAAAAGTAGATTGTAGTATATTAGATAAGATTACGAATTAACTATAATAGCCAATTTAATATAGTAACCTATCCCTAACCTAGAGGAGAATCTTTATGAAAACAAGGCAAAATAAAAGGAAAGGCTCTTCGAAATTCAGATTGTTTCTTAAAGTTACGACGCTTCTGACTCTTTCGCTCGTAATTTGCGCAACAGCATACGGTGTCTATTTGACGAAGCAAGCCGAACATGCTGCAAACAGTGCATATGAAGAAATCGAGGACCGCAAACTCCCGGATAAACGTGAAGTAAAAGTTGAACCGGCTCAAGACAATGTTTCTATTTTAATTTTAGGTGTCGATGATAGTGAAAAGCGCGGACAAGGTGCAGACAATTCCCGTACTGATGCCCTCCTGCTTGCCACTTTAAACAATAAAACAAAAACAGTTAAACTAGTGAGTATCCCACGTGATTCATATGTTTACATCCCTCATATCGGATATAACGATAAAATCAACCATGCGCATGCGCGCGGTGGCACACTTGCTTCAATAGAAACTGTAGAAGAACTATTTGATATCCCAATTGACTATTATTTACGTGTAAACTTTAACGCCTTCATCGATATTGTCGATGCTTTAGGCGGTATCCAAGCAGAAGTGCCTTACACGATGAATGAAAAAGACGAATTCGACCGTAATACTGTTAAGCTTCAACCCGGATTACAAACATTGGATGGCCGTGAAGCATTGGCTCTTGCACGTACACGTAAACAGGACAATGACATCGAACGCGGAAAACGCCAACAGGAAATTATTCAGGCGATCGCTTCTAAAGCAGCATCATTTACATCCATTTCAAAATACGATGATATTTTATCGGCTGTCGGAAACAATATGAAGACAGATATGACATTCACTGAAATGAAATCTTTCTTCAGCTATTTATCAAACGGCATGCCACGTATTGATACATTAACATTGGAAGGCTATGACGACATGTCAACAGGTGTCTACTATTACAAACTGGATGAAGAAGCACTAGAAGAAACTAGCCATATTTTAAAAAGTCATTTAGGGCTTACTCCGGAATCTACAAACATTTCGGGCACAAGCTCTCAATCCAACTCAGCTTACACAACAAGAACGAATACAGATACACAATAAGAAAGAACCAATCTTCGCAAATGATGTGGGGGTTGGTTTTTTTATGGCGTTTCTACCTATATTAAAGGGGTGTTCTACTTTACAGGCGTTCTGTTCTACATTCCTCTGAGAAATTTCTACTTTAGCCTTAGAACTTTCTACTTTAGACTTTGAACTTTCTACTTTCACTCATTCCGTTCCACATTAGCCGCAAAACTTTCTAAATCCCGCCATAATTCGGCCAATAATTCCCCATAAATAAAAAACAAGCAAACGGCATTAAGCCATTTACTTGTTTCGGTCTTTTCACTTATTAAAAATTCTTACGAGGTTGAGCAGCGGTTTATAGTTTTTGCCGGCTAGGCCGATAATTTCTACAAACAGCTCAATCGCGACTAATATAACAGCAATGAGTAAAATTGCGCCCCATACTTTTGCCATCGAGAAGATGACAGCAGCGAGACCGAACATTGCAGCCATCGCATAAATAATCGTCACAGTTTGACGATGTGAGAATCCTAAATCCAATAAACGGTGGTGTAAATGCGATTTATCCGGATCTGACCACTTTTTACCGCTACGCAAACGACGCACGATTGCGAAGAAAGTATCGGAAATCGGAACTCCCAGCATAATTACCGGGATAACGAACGAAATAACCGCTACGTTCTTAAATCCTAATAGTGCGAGCACCGAAATCATAAATCCTAAAAAGAGTGCACCTGTGTCCCCCATGAAAATTTTCGCAGGGTGGAAGTTGAAAAACAGGAAACCGATTGTTGCAGCAGCCAAAATGGCAGCCATTGCAATAACAATACCATTCCCCATGATCATTGCCATTACGGCTAATGTCATTAAAGCAATTGTTGATACACCTGCAGCTAGTCCATCAAGACCATCGATTAGGTTAATTGCATTTGTAATACCGACAATCCAAATAATTGTGAACGGAATTCCTAACCAGCCGAATTCCAGTTCTCCACCAAACGGTAAGTTAATATTGTCAATTTGAATACCGCCGACAAATACAACAATACAGGCAGCGATCACTTGGCCAAGCAATTTAGCTTTAGCGGAAATTTCACGCATATCATCAACGATACCTGTTGCTACAATAATTGTCGCGGCAATTAAAATCGCGTATAAGTAGTCACTTTCGAAGTTCGTGACAAATTTTAAAAGTAATATCCCGATCATAAACGCACCAAAAATTGCTAAACCGCCTAATCGTGGCATAATGCGAGCATGCACTTTACGATAGTTCGGGGCATCTACAGCTCCAAGGCGAAAAGCCAATCGCTTCACAAGCGGAGTTAGTATAATAGCAGCAATAAAAGCTACGATTAAAGACACGTAAATCATGTCTCTCCTCCTTAATTTTTGTAGTATTAAGCATTACAATAAATCGCCTTTTGGAGATTCATTAAAAACTCTACATTTTTATTCAACATAAGTATAGCATGAACATTTCATAAAATATA
This sequence comes from Solibacillus sp., assembly GCF_040273735.1. NCBI lineage: Bacteria > Bacillati > Bacillota > Bacilli > Caryophanales > Caryophanaceae > Solibacillus > Solibacillus sp. Next base: position 76,735 of record NZ_JBELZM010000009.1, read on the forward strand.
GCTTAAATTCCTTCCACTATTTATTCAGCCCACATAAATTTTACATCTTTCATTCTTCTTGTATATTTCAAACTTATCAAATAATTATTAATATAAAAGAAAGGCTTATCCAATTTATTTATATTACTCCTATGAATTACCTTTTGGTCAGTAGTCTTTTTGTGCAATATTTGATAAAATAACGGAGTGTCTACTATATTAAAGTAGCCAATTTCAAAGGAGAGTAAAATAATGTTCTCAATTTTCAAACGTAATAAAGAGCAAACAAGTGCTCGAGAGCTTAAAAGATACTACAAAACAGTAGAGCAGATTAATAGCCTCGAAGCAACATATAGTCCTATGTCTGACGAAGAACTTCGAAATATGACATTTACATTTAAAGAACGTCTAGAAAACGGAACACAGCTAGTTGATATTATCCCTGATGCATTTGCTGTTGTCCGTGAAGCTTCTAAACGTGTATTAAACATGCGCCACTTTGATGTGCAGTTAATCGGCGGTCTAGTACTGACTGAAGGTAATATTGCCGAAATGCCGACTGGTGAAGGTAAAACACTTGTTGCCTCACTTCCTTCTTACGTACGTGCTTTGGAAGGTAAAGGTGTACACGTTATTACAGTAAACGATTACCTTGCAAAACGTGACTTCGAATTAATCGGGCAAATCCACCGTTTCCTTGGGTTAACAGTTGGACTGAACGTTCCAATGATGGAACCTGCAGATAAAAAGGAAGCGTACAATGCGGATATTACATACGGTGTCGGGACAGAATTCGGTTTCGACTATCTTCGTGATAATATGGCACATACAATCGGCGATAAAGTACAGCGTCCATACCACTTTGCGATTATCGATGAAGTAGATTCTGTCTTAATCGACGAAGCGAAAACACCGTTAATCATCGCTGGTAAAATGGGTGCAAACGAAGAACTGCACCGTATTGCCGCAATGCTTGCAAAACGTTTCAAAGCTGAAGAAGATTATGATTTCGATGATGAAACGAAAGCGACTTCGTTAACAGATCAAGGTATCGAAAAAGTTGAAGCGGCATTCGGTGTCGATAATTTATACGATTTGGAACATCAAACATTGTACCACTATGTAATTCAGGCAGTACGTGCACACGTTATGTTTGAGTGTGATGTTGATTACATCGTTCGCGATGACAAAATCGAATTGGTCGATATGTTTACAGGCCGTATTATGGAAGGTCGTTCACTTTCTGACGGCTTACACCAGGCGATTGAAGCAAAAGAAGGCGTAACAATCACTGAGGAAAACAAAGCACAGGCCCAAGTTACAATTCAAAACTATTTCCGTATGTATCCGACATTATCAGGGATGACAGGTACTGCGAAAACACAGGAAAAAGAAATTTTAGAAGTTTACGGTATGCGTGTAATTCAAATACCGACAAACCGTCCACGTCGCCGTCTGGACCAGCCGGATATCGTATTCGAAAACATCGAGCAAAAATACGAATATGTGGCACAGGAAGCAGTGCGACGCCATGAAAAAGGACAACCGGTATTAATCGGGACAACTTCTATTTTACAATCAGAAAAAGTAGCAAGTTACTTGAAAAAACACGGCTTACAATTCCAATTACTAAATGCGAAAACAGTCGAGCAAGAGGTTGAATTAATTTCGGAAGCGGGACAAAAAAATCGTATAACAGTCGCAACAAACATGGCTGGACGTGGTACGGATATCGTATTGGGTGAAGGCGTTGAAGATCTTGGCGGTTTATTTGTAATCGGTACTGAAAAGCATGAAAGCCGTCGTGTCGATAACCAGTTACGTGGACGTTCAGGTCGTCAAGGTGACGTAGGTGAAACTCGATTTATCCTTTCAATTGAAGACGATATGTTCAAGCGTTTCGCAAAAGATGATGTAGAGAAATTCCGCAAGAAAATGACAACTGACGAAATCGGTCTTATTCAAAACAAAGAAGTGACAGAGCTGATTGAACGGACACAACGTATCGTTGAAGGCGCACACTTCTCTATGCGTGAATACAACTTAAAGCTGGACGATGTAATTAATGATCAGCGCCGTATTGTCTACGATTTACGTGACAGAGTCTTGAGAAACGAAGATATTATTCCTCTTTTAGTTCGAATGATGTATGAAACAGTTGACTTTGCAGTTCGTGAAAATGCACCTGAGGATAAAGATGTTGCTGAGTGGGATTTTGATAAAATGGAGAAAACAGTCAATTCCTTATTTATTGAACCAATCTTAGTAAATCGTGATGAAACAAAGCTCAAAAATTTACTTGATGCTATGGATCCTCCCGTTAAGCAATTAAAAGAGGTAATCGAAAGTTTTGAGGAAAATGAACAAATTATGACCGTTATTCCAAAGGTAATGCTAAGTTTCATCGACCATATGTGGGTGAAACATTTAGAACAAATGGCTCACTTAAAAGAAGGAATCGGTTTACGTCATTACCAACAGGAAGATCCCATGCGTATTTACCAACGTGAAGGATTAGAATTATTCGGTAAAAACTACCAAGAACTTCGCCGCACAATTGTAGAAGAACTTGTAACATTTATGAAAAACAATACGATGAATGTGGAGGAATAACAAATGGGTTTATTTGATTTATTTAAAAAAGGTGACAAAGTAGGTAAAGACAGTGCTGTAGATTCATCATCTGTCGTAAAATCATCCAATGAAAATTCTAAAAAGGATGCGGACCGTGATGTCATTACAAAATTGTCATTCCATCCTGAATGGGATGTTCCACAGGAGCAAAAGTATGTATTTAACTTTCTGGCAAATGATTTAGCACCATTAAAGCCAAATCAATTATCATTGGCAGCAATTAATATCGAGCCATCACTGGCAAACGGTTCATGGAATGTAAAAGCATTTTTCCGTTCTTCATTATCTGAGGCTATTGAATTAGGCGAAATCGAATTATTAATTTTGGATAAAGATGATAACCGCATTGCTTCAAATTACTTTGATTTTAAAGAACTTGGTGTAATCCCGGCAGAAAGTGCACGTCCTTGGATTTTCACCTTCCCTGCTTCTTCTATCACAGCAGACGAAGTGCCTGAAGACGGCTGGAAAATTTCATTCAACTTGCTTTCATTACGCGGTCACCAATTAGACTTGGATGAAACATGGAAAAAGCAATTACCAGATGATCAACAAGAAAAATTGGCAGAAATCGTGAAAAGCTTACCGAAATTAGGAAAAACAGAAGTGAACTTTACAGGATTACAGGCTAAGATGAATAATGATGGCAGCTTACACGCTTCCATTTTCATCCGTAACGGCCATGATAAAGCGATTAACTTAGAACAGTTACCTCTTGAAATTATGGATGCACGCAATGTCGTAGTTGCAAAAGGATCGTTCAAATTAAATCCTGTTTTATCAGTACAGCCTAATACGACAAAACCTTGGACATTTATCTTCCCTAAAGAATTAGTTACAGTTAAAGGTATTGACCTTTCTCGCTGGACAGCCCGCGTTCCGCAATAGATTCTATTACAGCATTTGGAAAGTCATTTATTGGCTTCCGGATGCTGTTTTTTGTTTACGGAACTTACTTTATGAAGCATCTCGTTTTTATTTGACACTTTTACGAGAAAAGTAGAACATTTCTTTGTTTATATAGAACTGAGCGCTAGTAATGTGGAAATATAAAAGCTTATGTAGAATGTTTAGAGTCTAATGTGGAAACTTCACCAACTAATGTAGAACTGCTTACTCAAAAAATCTTTTCCTCTTCAATACCACTCCCCTATTAATCTACCACCCTTTGATTCAAAAGTAGAACTCAAACTCACATTCAACATCTATTCCTTATTTCAAAACACTAAAAAATCCCCCACCCTATAAAAGGTGAGAGATTGTAATTAGGAAATTTGCAGTATGTAGTAGTGTGTATAAGCTATGTGTTATTCTGCTTCTGGAGTGTTGTCTACATCTGAATCATCTGCGTCTTCTGCAAGGGCTTCTGCTGTTGAGAAGTTAGCGATGCGTTTAGCACCTACGTACTTTTTACCCCAGTAATATTTGTCGTTAATACTTGTTTTAATAACACCCTTGCTTGTAGAAGCATGGATGAATTTTCCTGAACCAATGTAAATCCCTACATGAGAGATGCGTTTGCCTGATGTGTTGAAAAATACTAAATCGCCTGGCTCAAGGTCGCTTTTTTTAACTTTCGTACCTTGCGTATACATTTCTGAAGATGTGCGATTCAGTGATGTGATGCCTAGTTCTTTAAATACGTGACGTACATAGCCTGAGCAGTCAAAGCCTTTTGCTGATGTGCCGCCGTATGAATAGCGAACTCCTAAATATTTCGAAGAAACTTCTTTTAACTCATCAATTGAGTAAGCTGATTCTGCAGAAGCTTCCTTTTCATTCACCGGTGCGAAGAAAATTACGAAGGCAGCTGCCAAAGTTAGTACGATATTGCGTAATAATTTCAAGTAATCCATCGTGTTCCTCCAACCAATCAATAAATTTTCTGAAAACTTAACTGATATTAGGTTAACACGAGATTATATTTTATAACATTACAGTTGTGTAACAACAAAGTTACATTTACCCGCTTTTAAATAACTCCAAACATTGCCAAAGAACCTATTTTAATTAGGAATTTTAAACTATTAGCTAAACAATTACCGCTATTAATTGTAATATTAACCAAAATTTAAAGTCCGAACTGTAATATTTGTAACATTATCGCGAATTTATGTAATAAAAAAAGAACTAATAAGCAATTTTCAACAACACTTATTAGTTCTTTAATATTTTATTTTAAATTATTCAGGCGTTTATACGCGACAAAGCGCTCAGCCCAATACTTTTCCTGGACATTTGAAATCGTAATACCCTTTGAACCGGCATGAATAAATTCATTGTTACCTAAATAGATGCCCATATGTGAAATCGTAGGGATAAATGTATTTTTGAAAAATACTAAATCTCCTGGTACAGGTTGCGTTACTTTCGTCGTATCTTGTTCGAAATACATGAGACTGCTTTTGCGATCCATTTGGACACCGACAGAATTAAATATGTAGTTTACAAATCCGCTACAGTCAAATCCATCTGTTGTTGTTCCGCCATATTTATAAGGAGTTCCTAATACTGCGTTAGCCGCTTGGATAGCTTGTCCATAGAGGCGCTCTGTTTGTTGCGAAACTTTCCCCGCTAGTGCAACTTCATTCTTTAACTGTTTTTCAATCGCTTCATCAGCTGTCTGATTAAAATTAATTTCAGCTTCCACTGTTTTGGCAGAAGGAGCTTCAACTGCCAAGTCTTTAGCTGACTGCTGGCTAATTGTCAGCTTTTGACCAACTATAATCGCATCTGATTTCAAATTGTTCAACTGTTTAATACTCGCTACCGAGATACTGTACTTTTTAGCGATCTTTGTTAAATTATCACCTTTAATAACGGTATGGGAAACTCCATTTTGCGGGCTTTCGACTTTTTCCTCTATAACTGAAACAGCAGTTGTTTTCGTTTTAGATGTTGCCGTTTTAGTTGCTGCTGTCGATTTGCTCACTGTACTTTTTGCTGGCGTAACGACCAGTTTTTGTGCAATAAAAATGCGGTCTTGAGATAGTTTGTTCCATTGTTTAAGCTGATTAATCGTCGTGTTGTGGGCCTTTGCAATTTTTGTTAACGTATCGCCATGTTTCACCGTATAGGTGGATGCTTGGGCATCTGGTGCGATGAATAGTGCAAGTGAAAACGTTACACCTGTCAGCACTATCTTCCAATTATTATTCAATATGAAAACTCCCCCTTTTCCATGAAACTACCTTAACTATATATTACTTAATTTTTAATAGAGGATACAACCCTCTTTTAATGAGAAATTTCTTTAGATGGTTATACCTTCTTCATATTATTATACTTACATATTAATATGGTGTAATAGAAATTAACTAAGTTTTCATGGTTACTGATTTAGCGCAAATTGATTTCTGAAAATATGCTTGTATTTTAATAATTTTATGATAGAATTAGTTTTTGTTAAAAGATTTAAATTTTTAGAAAACTTTGTATTTTCAAATTAAAGGAGTTAAGTCAACATGAATAGCAAGTCAAGTTTTTTCCGTGAGAATATCGCGGTAGGTTTTATGTTATTTGCATTGTTCCTAGGTGCAGGTAATATCATATTCCCACCACAATTAGGCCAAATGGCTGGGGAAAATATTGTAATATCCATGATCGGATTTTTAATAACAGGAGTCGGGTTGCCTCTATTAGGTATTATTGCCGTCGCAAAGAATGGCGGAGACTTAGAAATATTGGCTGGCCGCATTAATCCATATTTCGGTATAATTTTCACTTCGATTATTTACTTGTCGATCGGACCATTCTTTGCAATTCCGCGTACTGGCGCTGTCTCTTATTCAATCGGTGTAGAGCCGTTTTTAACAGAAGCAATGAAAGGTAGCTGGATTCCATTATTCATTACAACACTTATCTTTTTCGGAATCACATTCTACTTAGCATATAACCCGACAAAAATCGTCGACCGTGTCGGAAAAATTTTAACACCTGCTCTTTTAGTCGTTATTTGTTTACTTGCGATTAAAGCAGTTATTACTCCGTTAGGTGAACCTGGTGAAGCACAGGGACCATATATTAATAACGCTTTTGGTGAATCGTTCATTCAAGGATACTTAACGATGGACGTACTCGCATCATTGGTTTTCGGGATTGTTATCGTTCAGTCATTAGTTGCCCGTGGTGTAACTGATCGAGTAAAACAGGTTAAAATCACAATTTTCGCAGGAATAGTCGCTGCAATTGGTTTAGCATTTGTTTATGTATCATTAGGTTATATCGGGGTAACAAGTACATCGGCAATCGGCTTCCATGAAGATGGCGGTACAATTATTTCTTTGGCAGCACAGCAACTATATGGACAAGCCGGTAAGATTATTTTATCAGCCGTAATCATTTTAGCTTGTTTAACAACATCTGTAGGTCTCTTATCTGCAAATGCAACATTTTTCCATAAGATTTTCCCGAAACTTTCTTACCAAGTGTACTTAGTGATTTTTGCACTATTCAGCTTCGGTGTTTCAAACTTTGGATTATCGGATTTAATCAACCTTTCATTACCTGTTTTAGTTGCAATCTATCCGTTCGCAATCGTGCTTATGGTTTTTGCACTATTCGGAAATTTATTCAATCATGCACCGAGCGTATATGGTATGGCTTTAATTTTCACAGGGATTGTTGCAATATACGACGGAATCAAACAGGCCGGCTTCGAAATTGAAGCTTACGATAATTTTTTATCACTCTTCCCGTTTTATGAGCAAGGCATCGCTTGGGTTGTACCATCACTAGTCGGTGGTGTCATCGGCTACATCATGTATTTAGCAAAACGAAAATAAGTTTATTTACTATCAATTACGCCTCGGCGTAATTGCGTCCAGATTTTTTTGAGTTTACTCAAAAAGGGTCCTTTAAAAAATCTGTGACATCCGCCAGGGGCTCATCTTCATTCAGTGGGGGGATTGAAACTCTCGCTGAATTGAAAAACAAGCATTCATCATTACCTACAGAGGTGAGTGTTTTCAGCTGAATGAAGATAGAAAGGGTAAGTTATAAGTGTAAAAACTTGTAACTTACCCTCTTTTATTGACTAAAAATAGCTTAAAATATTTTTCCTTGTTACCATAAATTTGGGAAGCTTTCATGATAAAATATGGTAATATCCCTATCATGGCATTACGCAATACATTATAGAAAAATAAATTTAATGAGGTGGACTCATGCTAAAAAAACATTTATCAGCAATGCTGTTTTTCATCATGTGCCTGGCTGTCCCTTTGACGGTGCTAGGTGCTCCTTTAGATGAAGCAAAACAGATTGTTAAGGAAAACTATGTAGGGAATGTTAACGGTGACATCAACCGTGCCACGAGTATCGAGCAATTGGCAGACATGCTTGATCCGTATTCCGATTACTTTACACCGGAAGAATTCGATGAGTTTTTTAATGGTGTTGAGCTTACTACTGTTGGTATCGGTGTAGTCATTGAAAAGGTAGAAAGCGGTATTCAAATTTCTGAATTAATCGATGGGGGCAGTGCAAAAAATTCAGGCTTAAAAGTTGGCGATATCATCACAGAGATCGATGGAAAACCGGTTGCAGGGCTGACAATCGACCAGGCTTCTTCCCGTATAAAAGGAGCAGCAAATACAACGGTCTCTATCACGATTTCACGTGAAGACGGTACAATTTTAACGAAAAAATTAACACGTAAAGCTTTCTCACTACCTAATGTGGAAACAAAACTTTTATACGGTAATACGGGCTATATTTCATTGAATTCATTTTCAAACGATACAGCAAGCCTCGTATCAAAAGCCATTCGTGACTTGAAAAATAAAGGGGCAAAATCATTTATTTTCGATTTGCAAAATAATGGAGGCGGGTATGTAACAGCGGCAGAACAGCTTATCGGTATGTTCCCGAATGCCACCTATGCCTACAAGCTGAAGGAAGCTTCGGGGACATCTATTGTACGTTCGATGAAGCAATCGACAACATTCCCTGAAAATACGAAAATGCTTGTAAATAGATATAGTGCAAGTTCATCCGAAATGACTGCAGCAGCCCTCGCTGATCAAAAAGCAGTTACGCTTTACGGTGAAACAACATATGGTAAAGGTTCTATGCAGGCATTTTTCGAACTTGAAGATGGCAGTTTTCTAAAATTAACAGTAGGTCATTTTTATGGTCCAAAAGGTACGAAAATAAATGAAGTTGGGGTTAAACCTCATATTAAAACAACAAGTGAACCTCTCTTTAAAGCACATTACGACACAATCGCTTCAAACTTAAAAAACTATAAAGAACTTGCTGCATTAAAGAATGTTCCATTAAACAAAACATTTACGATCAAGTTTTCCGCTAAACTGGCGAAAGAGCTTGCTTCTTCTTCCGTTGAACTAGTCGAGCTAGGTGCAGATACCGTAAAAACAACGCACAAATTATCGGGTCAACAGCTTGTTGTTACCCCTTCCAAAGAGTTAACAGCAGGCAAGGAATATGCCCTCATCGTTCATCCTAAAGTGAAAAATGAAAAAGGCAAAAATTTAAAAGCCGGTGTTTATTTACATGTAACAACAAAACAGTAAACGAAAAAGAGACGATTTGCATTATGGCAATCGTCTCTTTTCAATTTTATGAATGTACTAAACTTAGCTCCGTTGCAAAATAAATCATGCAAATCTCTTTCGCTAACTGTTCCGGATTCGTTTTATTCGTCAGTAAATTTGTCAATGTTAGTCGTTCCACCGAACCAACGAGGCTTTCTGCCAGAATATTAGCATCCACCAGCTTTACAACATTAGAATCATTTAGTTGCGTGTTAAGGATATGTATTAATTTAGAAACGAGCATTTCCTTCACTGTAGATGACTGCTCTGCTTCATAAAAACCGATTTTCGTTAAGTTAGGGTTTTCGATAAAGTAATTGAAAATATGTGTTAAACTTCCCTGAATAAGGTCGATTCCAAATTTCCCGTCATTTATATCATTTGCTGAACTAGAAAAAATCTCAGTTAATTCATTATGGAACTTCTCGTTTAAATCGTTAAACAATGTTTCTTTGCTTTGAAAATATAAATAAAATGTCGGCTGTGTTAAATCTGCTGATTTCACAATATCACTGATTTTTGTTTGGTGATAACCAAATGTAGAAAATAGCTCGATTGCTTTTTCCAATAATAATTTTTTACTTTTTTCTCCACATGAATTTACACGTCGTCCTCTTGCCATACTACTTCTCCACCCTTATCTCTATTTTAGATGTTTAGTAATTTATATTAAATTCCAATTATTCCACATATGATTATATAGTAAAGCTTTTTTAAAATAAAGTTTTCGCTCATATAACTAATATTTCTTCTTAATAACAGCAACCAATTGACATAACTTAGCAATATTTTAAATTACATTATCTATAAATTATCCTGTTATAAGGATAATAGACATAAATGAAAAGAGAAAATTTCTTTTATTAATACTATACTAAAATAGTAAATACTAAAAAAAGGCATACCCCAATTTCATTGTAGGATACGCGCTTCATCATATTATTTTTTTCTTAAAATCTTTCCTTTTACTTTTCCTGTAACTAGCTGCAGCTCATCCATTTTGAACGCAAAAAGTATTATTAGATAGCTAATTGATGCAACTATAAATGTAACAATTACATGAACCCATTTCTGATCAATTACAATCCATTGTGCAATCGCCCAGTTAATTGCGACAAAAATTAACCCAATAATAACTAGCTTAAATAACTGACCAACATTTTTGTCCAAAAGTTTTAATTGATATTTACTTTGAAGTACAATTATAAGCAACAGGAAGTTTACGATGGCACTGATCAACGTCCCTAAGGCAACCGCATTTGCTCCCATTTCATCGATTGTTGCCATCACGACCGCAATATTTACACCGAATACTGTTAAAATACTGAAAATCATCGGTAATACAGAGTTACCCTTCGCATAGTAGAAACGCGTAATGTACGTGTTGGCAGCAAGGAAGAACATAGTCGTACTGAATACTTGCAGCAATGGCGCTGTAATCGCTGTTGATTCTGCATCAAATTCTTTATATTCAAATATGATGCGTACAACACCTTCTGCCTGGAAGTAGAAGAACACCGAAACAGGCAACACGAGTAAATATAATAGACGCATCCCGCGAACATATAGCTGTTTTACCGACTCTGTGTCCCCTTCTCCCTCTTTTTTGCTAAGTAACGGGAAGATTACCGTCGTTACGGCAGTCATTAAAATCGCCTGCGGGAACTGGGACATTTTCGTTGCATAGTTCATCGCCGATGGAACACCGGCTTCCAGCATATTCGTAAAGAACCGTTGGATTAAAATGTAAAGTTGTGCAGTCGCACCGCCAAGCATAATCGGCAACGCAACTTTCCATAGCATTTTCTGATCTTCAGACTGTTTAAAGTTTGGCTTAAAGGACATTTCTTTTACGTTCCGGACTCCGAATACAAGGAACAGGAACATACAAATCGCCCCGACTAATGCCCCGATTCCCATTCCGATTGGTCCCATTGTGATGGATAATACTACGGATACAAGTAAAAATGAACCATTATAAATAAGCACCGAAAATGCTGATAAATGATAACGGCCCTGGACATTTAAAATACCGCTCATCCAAGTCGACAGCACAAGCATAATCGTCGATGGCATCATCCAGTAGTAAAGCGAGCGCAGTATTTCATACTCTGCCTGACTTTCCACTTGGAAAAATTGCATTAATATCGGATCAGCCAACGCCATAAATAAAATGACAATGAGCGTAATCGAAACAACAATCGTTGTAAACGTTCGCTGTATATATTCAGTAATGCTCGATGACGTCTTATGGTAGATAGATATAAAGGCCGTCGTAAATGCTCCGCCAATGACTAAGTATAAAAAGTTAGGAATTGTATAAGCATTAACAATACTATCTGAATATAAAGTTGTACCAAATTCAATTCCGATATATGTTTCACGAGCAAAGCCGACCATACGTGCTAAAATATTTATAACCGCGACGGCTCCTATTATTTTTAAAATTCCTTTCAACGCTTATCACATTCCTTTAATTACAATTACTTTAATTCGCGTGTACTGTGTAGAGCTCTTTTAAACGTGCAATAATGTTTTTTGCATCATGCGTATGAAGCAGCTCGGCTACACGCGCATCATTCACTGCAATTCCGTCTTTCACTGCATTTTCAAGTGCAAGCTGAAGTAAAATCTCATCTTTCGGAGGTACTAATACTCCCGCTCCATCCGCCAGCATATAATGCAGTCCTCCCACGTCCGATGCAATAACCGGTGTGCCACAGCTCATTGCCTCTAAAGCTACTAATCCCAGTCCTTCAATATAAGATGGCAGTACGAAAACATCTGCCGCCTGGAAATAACGCGTCAACTCCTGCTGCGGCATCGGTTCGATAAAGTGGATCGCTGTATTGTCCTTAGCCAGCTCTTTTACTTTGCTAGTAAAATTACTATCTTTAGTCGAACCAACACAATAAAGAGCGGCTTGCTGCGGAAGCGATTCCGTTACTTTATTGAATGCACGCACAAGTTCTGTAACTCCTTTTTCCCGTATGATGTTGCCTACGAATAAAAAGTTTGTCTTATCAGGATCCATCCCTAACTCTTTGGCACGTTGTTTTTTATCGTCCGCTTCTTTGAAAACTTTACGATCAATCCCCATGCTCATCACCGAAATTTTATCGTTTTCAACATGGAATGTTGCTTCAATCGTTGCAGCAAGCTCTTCTCCGACTGCAATGACATGATCTGCAGACTGTAAAATCTTCTCCGTAAACTCCCGGATTTGCCCGCCCTTTTTGGCCATTTTATTAATGTCGCCACCATGTGCTGTCACGATATACGGGATATTGTGACGCTTTTTTAAATAGTAGCTGAACATTCCGCTCGGAAAAACATAATGGCTATGTGTTAGCGATATATTCCGCTTGTTTGCACGGAATACACGCATAAACTGTTGTGCCCACTTTAAATATTTCAAAATAACATTTTTCTTTCCTGTTGCGGGATTGGTATTTACCGCGAGCACTGTTTCGATTCCTTCTCGTTCCAATTGCTCAACCTGATTTTTCACGAAAATGCCGTAAGCTAAATGTTCCTTAGATGGATACATATTGCTAATGACGAATACTTTTTTCATTACTTTTTCGCACCTTCTTTTAAAAGCTGCTCCCCTAATGCTGATTTTTCTTTAAATGACGCATTTGTACGAGCCGCTAAGTTTTGTGCACCGTCCCAATCTACTGCCATATCGTTAAAGAGCATTGCAAATTTTTCGTCTGATTCATGAAGCGAATCAATCGGTAATGAATAGTTTCCAAGCCCTGCCATTTGTAAAAAGTCATTAACCTTCACATGATAAGACACACCGATAATCGGCGTTTTCGCATCTGTTGCCAATATTAAAGAATGAAGTCTTGTACCAATCAGCACATCAAACGTGGACGTAATTTGCAAAATACGCTGCGGCGGCAAGTTTTCATCAATAATTTTTGTATTTTCCGGACGCTTCATTTTAGCTCGAATATCCTTAGTCACATCAGCATCTTGCGGATATTTTGTCGCAAAAAATGTTACATCGACATTATGCTCTTCAATTAAACGGTCCAGGTTTTTCGCCATGCCATCAATATAGTTTTCGTATTTTGCCTCATCGCCGGTTGGCCAATATGAAGCATTGTAGTATGGGACTGCTGTAACCCCAACTGATTTTGGTTTATCACTATAATTTGAACGTTCTACTTCTAAACTAAATGCCGGATCCCCAATGACAGGTACATCACGTTTTACACCAATTGTTTTTAGCAGCTGTTGTGATTGCGGATCACGCACTGAAATATTTTGTGCATGCTTGGCCATATAGCGGATAAACCATTTCCCTAAACCTGTGTTAAGCGGACCCGCACCACAGCCGTAGACAACATACGGTACATTATTATTTTTTGCCATCATTGCATAAGAACCATATAGCGGTGCTTCACGTTTATAAAGATCCATTAAAATGCCGCCGCCGCCGATTACGACAAAATCAAGGTTTTTCACGACATTTGAATTCTCCTTGTATGTCTTCATGAACGTTTTCACGGCATTACCGTTTTTGTAGTATAAAGGGTAACTTTGCACAGTATAACGTTCCGCTGTTTGTTTTGGATTATTACTAAATACCGTAATATTTTTTGTATCAATTTGAAATACCTTCTGCAGCTGGCGAATAATACTTAATAAAATCGCCTCGTCTCCATTATTATCATTTCCGTAATTTCCTACAATACCAATTTTCATTTATTCATTCATCCTTTGAATCAAGCGTTTTGGGTATGCTTGGCTTATTTCATTTTTCATTTGAAAAACACATCTGAAGTAGATGTGTTCAGCGTTATGATCTGTATTTTCAGTATAGCATAATGTCTGTTTGAAACGATATTCCCGAGGGCAAGAACACACTATTTCCCAACAAGAAAATTAACAATAAATTTATAGTTTTTCGTTAATGAGACGGTTTGTATATAAGATTAGTTTCATTTTTACTTTTTGAAGAGGAATTTATGCGATAAATGACTATTCAAGGGCATTTGCAAGCTTAGAAATTTTCGGATACATTGCTGTCATAGAGTTTTTATCTCAATGCCCGAGTAGAGGTGATTTATTGTACAGGACTGAAAAACTTGTTTATTTGGAAGCTCTTGTGTCTAGATTACAAGCTGATGATGAAGAGTTTACCTCTTATCAAGAGGCTTATTATCGCGTCCAAGCTGGAATAGCAGGCGAATTAAAAATGCAGAGAACATTGGCGGATTATCATTTTGTTGGTCCCTATAAAATTTTTTATAACTTTGAGTGTATAAATGAAAAAGGTTTTTCTCATGAAATCGATGCCCTTATAATTACGACAAGATTTCTTCTCGTTGTCGAGGTTAAACAAATTTCAGGTACGCTATTTTATAAACCTGCCTTTCATGAATTTGCTCGTCAAACTGAGGAAGGGTTACTGGAAAATTTTTCGAATCCATTTGACCAGGCATACCGACACAAGTTATTTTTATCGCGCCTTTTATCAAAGTGGCGAATTCAGCTGCCAGTTTTATTTATTGTAGTCAATGCTAATATCAGAACAAAATTGGATTCGTCCTTAGACGGTTCTCCTATTATTCATTTAAGCGGCTTACCGAAGTTTCTGGAGAAATTATATCAAAACTATGCCGAAACAAAACTTGATTTAGTGGAATTGGAAAGAAAATTAATGGCTATCGCATGCCGGCTCCCTATAAGCAAGAATGTGCAAAGAGATCGTATAAGAAATGGCGTTCTTTGCAAAAAGTGTGAATTTCATCATGTCATGTATTATTATCACGGGTTATGGATTTGCCCACGCTGTGGCGAGAAAAGTAAAAAGGCTCTCTTTTTAGCATTACATCAATATCGAGTATTAATCGGGGACCATATTACAAATCGTGAATTGAGGGAATTTGTTGGAATCAACTGCAAAGCAGTTACTTCAAAACTGCTGAAGCGCTTGAATTTTGAGCAATTTGGCAAAGGACGTGGTGTATATTACTTAATTCCTGAAGATGTTTTAAGTCAGGATAATAGATAGGTTTTAATTTTAATTATGTTGCTACTTAAAGGAGGTGATGAGTTACTTAAAGAAGTACTCTATTCTACTTTTTCAGGGTAAAGTTCTACTTTAAGATCTTGAAGTTCTCATTTAGAGCTATATCGTTCTACTTTTTGAAAGAAACTTTCTATTTTACTCGGGAAATGTTCTACTTCCCTGGCGCGAGGTTCTACTTCCTGATCTAAGCGTTCTACTTTCGACCACATCTTGACGAATACTCTTACATGTTCTACTTTTCGAATGAAATTTTCTACTTTACCAGAAAAACGTTCTACTTTCCTAGTGCAAAGTTCTACTTAATTCCATAAGCATTCTACTTCCGCGCACAATAGTGACAACTCGGCTATTACTCGCAATCCGTTCTACTTTTCGAGTGAAACTTTCTACTTAACCCGAAAAACGTTCTACTATCCTGAAACGAAGTTCTACTTTCCAACCCAAGCATTCTACTTCAGCGACAAAATATTTCATATTTTCAAAAATACCGAAGCAAATACTTACATCTCTCCCCATCAAAAACCCATTCCACGCACTAAAACTCTCCGTACCAACTTCATTTCACCCGCTCTCCCCCCTCTCTTCCCCAACTCCTTCTTTTCTCCATAAAAAAACCTTTGTAAAAGTTGCGATTCCTCGCTGCAACTTTACAAAGGTTCTCTCTTATTTATTTTGTGTAATTGTGCGGTATAAGAATAAGCTGAAGTGTACGCGTGATACTTCTTGACTTGGTTTATAAGTATTATCTTCATAACCTGTTGTAATTTCATTTGCTGCTAGCGTATGAATATAATCATATGCCCAGTGCTTTGTACTTACATCTTTAAATTTTGTAGAAGTAGTACCCGTTAATTTATACGCTTCAACTAAAATTTTCGCCATTTGAGCACGAGTCAATGGTTTGCCCGGTTCGTACTTGCCATCACCAGTACCGCTCATGATGCCTGCTTGTACAATCGCAGCAACTGCACCATAATATGTGCTCTTTGTTGATAGATCGCTAAATCCAGGGTTTGGCACATCTTTTGTAGATAAACCTAATGCACGAGTCAGCAATACAGCTGCTTGCCCGCGGTTTAATGCTATATCGGGTTTGAATGTACCATCCGGATAGCCGCTAATTAAGTTATTATCAACTAAATATTTTATTTCTGTTTTATAAACATTGTTCACAGAAATATCCTTGAATAATGGTTTTTCTGCAGCCTTTACAACAATTTCTTTAGAAACGGATTTTGTTCCTAATGTAGCTGTTACACGGGCAGTGCCTTCTTTACCATTTGATTTGAAAAGACCTGAGCTGGATACTGAACCGATATTTCCATCAATAGACCATTTAATTTGTGAATCGTTATAAATTAGTGTTTCATTATTTGATCCTGTTACATTTGCTTTTAATTGAAGCGATGCATTTGGTTCAACTGTACCTGATACTTCCGAAATAGAAAGTCCAGCCGGTGCATCCACTACATTGAAGCTAATAGTTTGTGTTGCGCCTTTATTTGAAACCGTTATACGTTCAGAGCCAGGTGCTACAGCTGTATAGCTTAAGCCGCTAACTGACACTGTGTTATTTTGCGGTGTTAGCACAAAGTCACTTGCATTTACTGCCAATGGATTGTAATACTCGTCCAACACGTAGTTCGGTGTAAGTTTCACTGTTGCACCGACTAATAACGTACCTACTTTATCACGATTTACTTGAATATACTTTGGTGCATTTGTTGTTGGTGCTGTACTGATTGCTTCTATAATTGCAGAAACGCGACGTTGCGTACCTCCAGATGGTGTATTGGCTAAAACGACTGTGTTGCTGCCGTATTTACGAATACCCATTGTTGTTGAACCGCCGCCATCTAAATTAATCGCACGGTCAAAGCCAAGGCTTACTAGATAATCCGCAAACTGTGGTAACGTCATACCTGCACTTGAGCTAATACGTCCGTCCACTGTAATCAAGTGTACTTTCTTCTTATCTTTGCTGATCGCAATAGCCGTACGTGGTGCAACTTCTCTTGCACGTGAACTTGATTCATTGATTGTCAGATTTTTTTTGCCGTCCAATACTAGTAACGGACCACTTGCCATCATAAACTGTGCATCCATCCAACGATCATCAATAGCAAAGTTTACCGAAATTTCATCGCCGATTTTAATACCACGGTATTTATCGCCCCATGCCGATCCGTTAAAAGAAAGCACGAAACCGTTACGCGGAATTTTCGATTTTGTTTCATCATCATAACCGCGGATTGCAGTTACTTTACCTGTTAAAGTCTGGCCGAATTTCGTTGCACCGATTGTATTGCCAGTTTCAACGATAAACTCCATACCTTTTCCGTTGTTGGGGGTCATAGAACTATGGTTTTGCGGTGTATAAACAACCGCCTCATCTGTTCCGCGCTTTACATTAAGACCATTTACTTCATTCGTTTGACCGTTATATGTAACGTTAATCTTACTATTATAGTAAGCAATCTCTCCATATCCGTCCTTTGTAATACCGAATGCGATCGGTTGGCTGACATAGTTCGAACTTGAATCTGAAATAACGCTTGGTGTAACGATAGTATTATATTGAGAAATTAAATATAAAGGATAGCCATCCCCCATATTGTAGAAATTAGAGTTGATTGCCCCAACTACCCGATTTCCTTCCTTCGTATGACTGTTCGCATGTTGCGTTGTAGTCATTAACGTATTAACCGGAGTTGGTAAACCTAACCCGACCTTAGTGAAAGAGTCTGTTAAATCTACTTCTAAATGATTAACTACACTTGTTTTAGAACCTTTATGAGTATAGTTTGAATATGTTACCCCTGTTGAAAGCGGGTATGAGTCATTTGTCGTTTGTGCTGCACTTGCAAATTGCGGTGTACTGAAAATAAGTGCAAACACCATTAGCACTGCAATAAATAGTGATTTGTTTGTTTTCATAATTTGTGCTTCCTTGTTAACTTGAAGCAAGTCACCTTCCTCTCTTAATGTCCTACCTCTAACCTTAACAAATTTTCGCGTGAGAGACTATTAATCTTTTGTTACATTTTACAAATTTTCGTTTTTTTCAACATAAAATTACATATAGCATAAGAAAAGAATACAAATACAATAATTGAAGCTTCTAGTCTGTTAATTTCAATAAAAAAGAACTATCCTCCTAAGAAGATAGTTCCTTGATCTATTCTGCTTTTTGTTTTTCGTAATCGCTGAGTTTGAGCATTGGATACATTGTGCGCATACTCGCAAATATTCCAAAGAGAATAAAGTAGAACAGTACATATACTTTTAATTCCCAAATATTATAGAAGAAGCCTGCTACACCTGTTGCGAACCATAGCCCGAATAAATATTGTCCGAAGACTGTTTTACGTTCTTTCCAGTACATCCATACCATCGCAAGTAGGAAGCCAGCAAATAATAGAACGCCGACTGCTCCTGTCTCGGCAATAACCTGGATATATTGGTTATCGGAATAGAAGTTTTTACCTCCGTAAATATCTGAACGGATGCCGTACTCCTCATAAATCGGTGAGTCATATGATAAAGTCGCCGAACCACCGAATGTACCAAAACCGGCACCTGTAATCGGATAATCTTTCAGCACTTCAAATCCTTTTTTAATATAGAACATACGACCACTTTCCTGCATAAGCTCCAAAGTGTCGTCCGAGAATGTTTCCGTGAAGCGATTGCTGATACCACCTGAAATTTCTTCAGGCGCAACCGTGTTTTCCACACCCAAGTTTT
The DNA here is from genome assembly GCF_040273735.1 of Solibacillus sp. NCBI lineage: Bacteria > Bacillati > Bacillota > Bacilli > Caryophanales > Caryophanaceae > Solibacillus > Solibacillus sp. The sequence goes on from NZ_JBELZM010000009.1 coordinate 95,701, forward strand.
GTAAAAAAGATACTCCCCAGTTTACAGGGAAATAAATAAGCGCGATTGCTACAACAAATGAAATGGCAATTCTCTTCAATAATTGCCAATTACGTGATAGAAGCATGAAGAATAGGACAAGCACGAATGCGGAAATCCATGTACCACGGGAAAGTGTCAATAACAGCATTCCAAAGAAAGCGACTTGTGCAATTCGGAACGTCCATTTAAATTCATTGTTTTTATATGCCCATCGCAGGAAAAATACTGCGGCAATGGCAAAGAACATAACCAATGCCAACGAGTTTGGATTGTTCAGCATACCGTAGACACGCACGAAGTTTGTTGAAGAAAGTATTTTTTCTGTCCATACTTCCGGCATTAATAACTGACGCATCGACAGTTTTTCTACTATCCCCTGTATGAAAATAACGGCACCTGAAAATACTGTAACCCATGCCAATTTCACAAGGAAGTTTTTCGGCAATTCACTGCGACTTAGAATGTAATACAGTAAATACATAACGCCGAATGTACGTAATTGGAATACAATTGCACCAAGTGATACACCGTTTTTGTATCCAATGATTGCACCGAAGATTAAAAAGGCGAAGAAGAAGTATTCAAATGGTTTGAAATGAAACCAAGTTTTAAATTTCTTCGTATTTAGTAAAAATAAACGCAGCAATACGACGATCGTAATTAAATCGCCGATGAGTTTAAGACCAGGGTTCAGTTCAATAAAGAATGTACGGAAAATAACGTACGGTACTAAAATTACTAAACTTTGAAATGGCTTAAAAAATGCAAATAGTACAAAGAAAACAGCTGTGCTAATTTGCGCTATCGAAGGCGGAAGCAGTATGGCCGCCACAAGTACAAGAATTGCCCCAAAAATTTCGAGCCACTCTTTTTTATTCATTTTGACAGAAATGTCATTCATAGATGTCCCAAACCCTTTCCTATATGAAGTTCTCTATTTTTAGATGAGTTTTGCTCATGTGGATTAAGACGAACTTAAGTATAATATGGTTACAATTATAATTCAATGAGAGTATAAAACACACCCTAAATTACTAGAATAATTGTCAGATCAATGGTTTTTCAGCCCTAAAAAATATAGAACTATATTTGGGCATTAAAAAAGAGACAAAATTTTTGTCTCTCTTCAAATCTTCATATTCGAGTAATTTTTAATACCCCTTTACTTTTCCATTTAAATAACTCCCGATGTTTTTTCGCCATAAATATCATTAATAATAAAGGGAAAATAAGAACAGTAAGTTGAGAAATATAAAATTCTACTGGCATCGTTCTAAATAGGATTACCATTGAAAACAACTCTATTGTACTGAGAAGCATTGATAATCCAAGTATGAAAGTAAGTATGCCAATTTTTATTCTTTTGTAGATTTGGTGTCCGAATAAATTGTAAATATAAACACTTAATATAAAACTGCCTATTAAAATGTACATAATATAATCTTGGAAAGGTATAGTCAAATGTTCTTCGTTAGGTGTATCAACGGTAATGATATCTACAGCCCACCCTAAGTGGAATATAGAACAAAAAATCGCTGTATAAAAGCTTAGAACAAGGAAGAGTGCTGTATCCACAATATATTTGATAATCTTAAAAGCCTTGTGCATTTTCAAAAGTACCCTAACCCCACAAATATATCTAGATTTTACCATTAAATAGTCAAGAGAGATTTAAAAATTTCCGGAACAAATTCCAGCCAGTCATTCATAATTACTCCTCAAAACCATAAAATATATACATCACTATTTTGGAGGTCGTCGTATTGCAAAATAACCGTAAGAAAAACAATGAACCACCGATCGAAAACAATCCTTTAATCCAAGCCGCTTCACTTGAAGTGCTGGCAGGTTTATTAGCTACGTTAGCGGAAGGGATTTCAACATTTGCGTCCGCTCTTGCACTGCAGGAAACACAACAGCAGGTCAGTACTTCCAACGAAAATAACATGGACCTCCAGGGAATACATGAACAGCTTCATTATTTAACAAAGGAAGTAAAAAAAATATCGAAAGCATTAAACTTATAATTATTATTAAATCCACTATTTAATAGATAGATATAATAAGACAACTTGTTTTGAAATGTTTCCTTTTTTATTCATCTCTTTCCCCTAACTCAGGAACCCCCCTCTTATTTTTTCCATAAAATATTAATGAGCTTTAATCTAGCTCACTCTTTTTATATTTTCTATCCTTATACTACAGAACTCTTTTTCCCTATCTATAAAATATTTTTCAAAGGACTTTTTAATTACATTTATATTACAAACGTTTAAAGTATTAGGATTCATCTATGATTCTCGCTCATATATTGGTAAAATATCATCATATAGGAAAGGAGCGTGAATCTGTGTTAAAAAAAATAGTTGGACTAGCATTCGCATTAATCGTTGCTCTGTCTTTCACAACACAATCAACATCTCATGCAAATGATATAAAAGGCCATCAAATGGTAAATGAATTAACATATTGGTCTAATCTTAATGTCATCCGACCAGACAGCAAAGGAAATTTTAATCCAAACCGTGCCGTTACGCGTGGAGAGTTTGCTTCATATATTACCCGCGCACTTAAATTACCAGATTCGTCTACATACACTTTTAAAGATTTAAAAGCTGGTAATGAACTGACACGTGAAATCAAGGCAGCTGCAGGTTCTAACATTTTAAGTGGTTATCCTGATGGCACATTCCGTCCGAACGAAAAAATTACGCGCCAGCATATGGCAGCACTTTTGGAAAAAGCATTGCGCTATTCAAACGTGCCGTTGGAAGGACAGCCATTAACGTTTAAAGATAACAACAAAATTAGTGATCAGTTCAAACCGGCTGTAGCTACAAACGTTTACTACAATATTATCCGTGGGTCACATACGAAAAATGGGGTATTTTTTGAACCTCAAGGCAATGCTACAATCGCGCATGCCGCAGCATTTTTATTCCGTATGCAAACGACAATCGAAACATTTGCTTTGAATGAAGGTGAAGAACCTACTGAAACGCCTGCTCCGAACCCAAATGTTTATTATGTCGGTAAAATTTCAAATGGAGTAATTACAAAAAACTCTACTGTATACTTTAACTACGAACAAGCAGAATCGGCATTAAAAAGTTCTGGCTCAAACTTGATTATAAAAGGTGACAAAATCATTAAAATGTCTTCTGGTATCGCTTCAGCAGCTGATACGAAAGCAAACACTGTTACAATCTATTCAGATAAAAACTTCACGAAGTCGTTATCGTATGCTGTAGAAGGCTCTCAGTTTAAATACATTGGAAGCAACGATCAGTATGCAATCGTTCAATTAGCTGATACAAAAGGCTATGCGAAAATTGATGAAGTTACATTAACACCGACAAGCTTAATTAAAGGACAAGACTTCTATTTTGTTGATGGTGGGTACTTAACTCATCGTACGTACAACCATATTACACAAAAATATAATTGGGATTATGTAGTGAGTGAAGCACCGGTATTTATGCAGCGCGGCGGTCAATATTATAGCCAGGACGGTGTAAACTTCTACTCTGACGTTCTATTAACGAAAAAAGTAGGAACACATTATCCGTACTTCCAATTCCAGTCGATTCGTCAGCCATCTAACTATACAGCTGATGAACTGGACAAAATAATTATGACATTATTAACAGAGCGCCAGGCAATCAAAACTTCCCCTCAATATGCAAAAGCAACAGTTGAATCTCGTTTAATCGGGATGGGGAAATTTTTAAAGCAGGTGGAATCACAATATAATGTCAATGCCTTATTCATTTTAGCTGCAGCAATGCACGAAGGTGATTACGGTGTAAGTAAAAATGCTTTAACAAAAAACAATATTTTCGGTATTAAAGTATTCGATACAGACCCTACATTAGGCGAAGTTTATAAATCTCGTGACGATAGTGTCCTTGCCTTTATTAACCGCTATGTTAACTTGAATTACGTGCCTCAATCAGGTGGTTATGCAAAAGGTGCAGCTCCGGGTAATAAAACAGCCGGCATGAATGTGCACTATGCATCAGATCCATTCTGGGGCAGTAAAATTGCCGGTCATATGTACCGCATGGACAACCGTTTCGGTAAAAAAGATTACAAGCAAGCGAAATTGGCATTCGTATCATATGAAAATGGTCATTTAGTAAATGTCCGCAACGAACCATCAACATCATCGCCAGTTCACTTCACTTATAAAGCGAAATATGTAGGTGAAACAGGCATGTTCGGCTATCCTGTCGCAATTGTTGAAGAAACGAAAGGTACGGACGGCTATGTATGGTACAAAATTATGTCAGACAATAACCCACCTGCAAAATACGGTTGGGTACGCTCTGATTTAGTTCAATTGATTCCAGGAAATTAATTTTGATCCAGTACTTCTACGGAAGTGCTGGTTTTTTTATAGTTGGACCAGGGTTATGAAAGTAGCAGTTTACTAGAAAAGTTAGGAAAGTTATTAGAAGACTTGCAGAGCATATTTGAACTTCGGGGATTGATATTAGAACATCCGGATGACATTTTAGAAGAAAAGCCTATTATATTAGAACTTGGCGCTTCTATTAGAACATTTTACAGCATATTAGAACTTCCGCTGAAGATATTAGAAATCAATGATAAATAAAAAACTGAGCAGCCCCCTCTATCAGGAAGCTGCTCAGTCAATCATTTCGTATAATATTGCACAATGCCATTGTAGATAGACTGGGCAAAAATTTCGACATACTCGTCAGATACAAGCTTTTCTCTATCTGCAGTATTAGTAATGAAACCGAGCTCCACTAACACTGCAGGCATCACATTTCCTTTAATAACAACATAGTCCGCGCGCTTTACACCACGGTTGTACATTTTCGCATTTTTAACGATTTCATTGTTTATGGCAGTTGCCAACGCTAAATCTTCTTTTTCATTTGCATTGGAAGTAACACTGTAGAATGTTTCCGTTCCATTTGCTGCTTCCTTTGCTGCTGCATTTGCATGAAGACTGATAAAAATTTCGCCGTTCTCTTTTTTAGCGTATCGAACACGATCCTCTAAGCTAGGATATGTATCACCCGAACGCGTCATCTTTACTGTTGCACCATCTTTTTCAAGCTTTTGCTTTACTAGATTCGCAACTTTTAGAACGATTTCCTTTTCACGTGCATCTTTTTTAACAGCACCCGGGTCTTTACCGCCATGACCTGGATCAAGAACAATAATACGATCTTTTACAGCAGGTCCTTTTTGATTAAGAAGTTGTAAATATGTTTTGTTGATATATCCATTAATGCCGTTATACGTGATTTTAGCCCAGCTTCCGGATACCAAATGGACTTCCACTAGTGTTCCTCGCTTAATTTGACCAAGCGAACGTGAAGTACCTGAAGCCGACTCACGAATTTGCAAGGCATCGACTGTCGCTTTGCCTACCGTATTCGTCAATAGCTGTTGCGGCGGCGTAACAGGTTGTTCATTTTCTCCGCTATTTTCCGCAGGAGGTTTCGGTACATTGTTTTCCTCTTCAACTACCGGTTTTTCCGGTTCCGCTGTTGGAGGGGGAACTGGTTCTGTCTGCAATGAATCCTCGGTTTGAGAAACTCGTACATAGGCAGGTAAACCATTTACTAACGTGACATACCAATTTCCAATTGTATTATATACAGCAATTTTCTCTTTATCAGCAATCGCGCTTACGCTATTTGATGCGACATCACGCTTTTCATATGCTTGAATGTTACCCAATGCGTAAACATGCTTTTGAACTTTGTTAAGCAGCTTGCCGGATTCATCTATAAAATCTACATAATCCTTGTAAACATAGGCATAGCGCCCCCCATGTGAAACCTTCAGCCAACCGTCTTTCTGGATTTCAAATACAGCAAATGATGCTCCTGTATTTACTTTCGCCAAAATATTCGATGCATTTGAAGAAGATGCAGATGTGCGGACATTCAGATTATTTACATTTGCTTTGACAGAAGCAATTGCTGACGAAACGTCCGGTACGGTTACCCCTTGTACCGGCAATGGTAAACGATACTTTTCAGAAGATGCACGAGCGATAAATGAAGCGAACTGCGCACGTGTTACTGAATTTTTCGGGTTATATTTTTCTGCCTCTACTGTAATTCCGTTAAAGTAAATTGCCGCGATATATGGATAATAGCCATACGTTGGTTTAATATCTTTGAATGGAATTTCCAGCTTTTCTGTTTGAGCTGTATTTAATTTAAATGCAATGGCCAGCACTTTACTCATTTCTTCTCGTGTTAAAGGCGTGTTCGGTGCAAATTTTCCTTTGGATTGCTCAGAGAAAAATCCTAACTCCACCGCACTTTCTACATAGCCGGAAAGCTCTGTTCCCAATGTAACATCAGAAAACGATGACTTTTTTACAGTTAAAGGCTTGTTGTTTGTTGCAACAACGACCATTTTAGCAGCTTGTCCACGGGTTACATGAGCATTCGGTTTATAAAGAGTTTTACCTTTTTCCGTATATCCTTTTATGACACCCGCATTTACTAAATAGTTTATTTCATTATACGCCCCGTTTGAAGAAGGGACATCGGCAAAGTTTGTGCTAGCAAATGCCGTATTCAATTGGAACATTGCCATGAAGATGACTGTCACCGTCACGACAAGATTGCGCAAAGACAATGTTAAAATCCTCCCCTCTATTAGATAGTTCCCATTTTACCAAATTATTCATAAAATTAATATGTACAAAGCAAGAAATTTAATATTTTTCTAGTTTATAGAAAATAGAATATGGTATTTTTCATCATGAAATGAGAGTTTCAAATCAGGTTAAAGTTAGTTATTAGTGCGTTCTACTTTAGGTGTGAACTGTTCCACATTTCAACCTAAACCTCCCACATTCTCTAGTAATCTTTCTACTCTTGATGTAAAAGATTCTACTTACTCTCAGTAACCTGCTAATAAAGCCCTCGACCAAAAAAAGAAACACAGACAAATTCGTCTGTGTTTCAACTACTATTAGTAAGTACTTCCCTGCAAGGTGGATATCTATTGAGATATGTAGAAGTTACTAATTTTTATTCTTTAAGTATTGGTGTTGCCAACCTTATTATTGTAAACGGTTAATGAAAGCTGTTAAATGTTTTAACATAACGTTATCGTTAGTACCGAATGTGCCGTCACCTTTACCTACTGTGATGCCGTTCGATGCTAAGATCGAGATGTCGTTATGCGCCCAGTGAGATGTTGGTACATCTGTGAAGTTTAAAGTATCCTGCTTCATTTTTAAGTCAAATGCTTTTACTAACACTTTTGCCATTTGAGCACGTGTTAATGGTGAAGCTGGATTGAATTTACCCTCATCACCAGTGAAAACACCTAATTTATATAGTGCAGTTGCTGCACCTGCATATTTTGATGATGATTTAATATCTGTGAATGGTGAATTTGTATCAGATGTATCTAAACCTAAAGTTTTCGCTAATTGAATTGCTACTTCACCACGAGAAGCATAAATCGTGAAATCGATTGCTGAATCTTTAACTTCTTCTTTTTCTGAAGATACTGCTGCAACTACTTTATTACTTTCTCCAAAGCTCGCTACGCGTTTAGCTCCGTTATATCGCTTCGCCCAGTAAGAAGAATTTAAATTTGCTTCAGTAACGCCTGTGCTTGTACCAGCGTGAACGAATTTATCTCCACCTAATGAGATACCAACGTGTGAAGCGACTTTACCAGTTGTATTAAAGAATACTAAATCGCCTGGTTGTAAATCTGATTTTGAAACGGCACTACCTTGTTTATATTGGGAAGCAGCTGTACGGTTTAAGTCAAAGCCTAATTGCTTGAATACTAATTGAGTAAATCCAGAGCAATCTAATCCGCTTGCTGTTGTTCCTCCATAAACGTATGGTACACCGATATATTTAGAAGCTGTTGCTGTTAATTCTGAAACTGATGCTGCTTGTGCTGTATTATTCGAACCCATCCCTACACCTGAAAAAATCATGAAAGTTGCAAAGATCGGTAATAAGATTTTCTTTTTCACTTTAAAATGGAACTCCCTTCAAAATAGGCCTCGCGATGAATATTCGAGGTATAACATAACGTAAAACTTGTTTGTTCATGTTTATTTAACCTAATAACAGGGTAACATATATATTTGTAATATTATTTTTCACTTGTGTAACAGTTTCTAGTATTTTGATATAAAAACAAAAAACACCGAATCTCTGTATTTACGCAGAGATTCGGTGTTTTTTATAGAATATTTATATTAATGAAATAAAATTTGTAACATTACTGTAATGTAAGGTACTAGTATTTACCATTTCATTTGCTAGAAAAATGTTGAACTACATAATATTTCCCATTTTTCGACTTTTCAATGCCGATGCCCATATGTGTATATACTTCTTTTAAAATATTGTCACGATGTTTCGGTGAAGCCATCCAGGCCTTTACCGTTGTTTCCGGTGACTCGAAGTTTCGGGCCAGGTTTTCTCCATAGCTTGTATATTCATAATCGAACAACATTGCTAAATCCCACGGGTTGCCGTAAAAAGGTGAATTATGTTCGAAGTAATTGCGTTTTAGCATATCCTTCACTTTAATAATGGCGATCTGTGTTAATTCCTTGTCCTGCATAAGTGGTGAAAGTCCTTTAGCAGCCCGTTCCTTATTAACAAGCTCCAATATTTTTTTCTCCCACTGTTTATGATGATTCACGGTATCTATATAATCCTTTTGCAAAAAGTCATATACTACTTCCAAATTTTTAACCTTTTCCTTAAACTCCATACCGCGCATTGTGAGTGCAGCTAAATGAGCCCTAGTAACGAACTCATTCGGTTCAAAGGTTTTTTCAGTCTTTCCTTTTACAATTTCCACATCTGCCAGTGATTCAATATAATCTTTTGCCCAATAGTTTTTAGGTAAATCCTTAAAAGATGTCTTGTTTTTCTGATCCACTTCAACGTCATAGGCGTGGGCAATCATTTTTGAAATATGTGCACGCTTTAAAGGGGCTTCAGGATGAAACTCACTAGTGTTTTGAATAATCCCCAACTCTGCTAGTTTACAAATCTCTTTATAATAACGGTGATCTGCAGGAACATCCGTAAAATCAGGAACAAAATCGGTCGTTAGTTGGACGCCCATCGTTCTGGCAATAATACTTGCAGCCTCCGCACGAGTCGTCGTACTGTTCGGTTTGAATGTACCATCTGTATAGCCTTCCATAAATCCTTTTTCAACTAGCTCATATATTACAGGTGCTGCCCAATACGTACTTTTCACATCGGTGAAAGTTGGAGACGTTTTTGCATATGCATCAGAAGATGGTGCATGTAATAAACACGCAATGATGGACCCCATAATTAAAACCCGTTTCATCAAACTCCCCCCTATCAGTCCATAACTATTATTATACAATGGATTAATTACTTTTATCTTAACAGAAAACTTTGCAGCTAACTTAAAGCCACGAAATAGAAATTTCATGCCAAATCCCATAGAAATCTTTCTTATCTTCTATAAATTTGCGTCTCGCTTTAATCTAATTTTACACTAAAAAAAACCCCAAAAGGTAGATTTCCTATTCTACCTTTTGGGGTACAGTAATTAAATTAAAGCATTTTCAATAAAATTACAACCCTAATTCAAAAATAGCGGCCTGCAGTTTATTATAATTTTTCACTAAAGATTTTTGGTCGATTGTCAGGCGTTCGTACGCTGTTTTCGCTGACTTCGCTCTTGAAGCATATGTCCTTAAAGATGGATCCAGATCCTCTATTTGCTTAATGACACGCTCTGCCGCTTTTAAATCTTTTTCAGCTTGCTGAAGTACAGAGTAGTTCAGTACTTGGCGCTTAGACCCGGAAGGAAGTGCTTTATATGCTGCTACTGCATTTGTAACATCTGTATCAAAACTGCTTGAAGAAGAATTCAATGAGGCAATGATTGACGTTACCTTTTGGACTTCCGTCATATCGAGAACGGCCTCTTGTAATTTGTAATAGTTTGTAACCTTCAGTTTTTCCTCTTCCGACAACTTGTCATATGCCAGCTTAGCGGCTTCCATATTCCCTTGATAATACTTGTCGCTTGGCTTTAGTCCGGCAATCAGTGTATAGACATGAATTACATTGGATAAGTTCGAATATTGGTCCATATTCGTTACGTACTCTTTTTGTTTATCATCCAATTTTTTCAAAGCATTATTGACTGTATTGAATTGACGGCTCAAATCATTTCTTGGATTGCTTAAGCCATCAATTGCTGTAATTGCCGCTTCAATTGGTTTAATGTATTTTTCCTGCTCTTTTAATTCGAATTCAAGTGTCACGCCTTTTTTATTGGCCGAGCTTAACGATTTATAGGCTTCACGCGCTTCTTTTATTTTGGCGATAAATTCATTTGCCGGTGCTGCATTTAATGCACGAATCATCGCGTCTACCTTTGCGCCGCCCTCCACATTCAATTCATGTTCCTGCAATGTCGGTAAATTCGACACTTGTACTGCTAACTCAGCCGGCAGTTCGTTATATAATGCTCTCGCTGCCACCGTCTCTTCGACAAACGTTTTGCTCGATGGTTTAATTGAATTGATCGCATTTACTACATTATAAATTGTCGTAAGATCTCCTAATAACTTTTCGCTGTTGACGAGTAGTGAGCGTTCAGACATTGTCAGTTTTTCATATGCTTTCTCAGCTGATTTAAATTTAGTAACAAATGTACGTGCATTCGATGGATCCAACGCTAAAATATCGGTATCCAATTTTAATACCGGTTTTACACCGCGCTCGCGAGTCGTTAAGTCTTTGTAGTTCGTTACTAAGCGCTGATCTGATTTAGCCAAACTATCATAGCCGTTTCTTGCATCTATCAGTTTTTGAATATAACCTTCCGCAGTAGGAATTGCCGCATCGATTAATGCCACTACCTGCTTGGCGTTTGAAACACCTTGTTCCGCAGTTGCAAGCTTCGAAATATTATGTACGAGTTCCTGCTCCGGAGCAGTCAACGCTGCATATTCAGTGCGAATTGCCGCGACATCCGCTTCATATGTTTTTGAACCGACACGCAGTTTTTCAATACGATTGATTAAATCCGCTACTTTTAAAATATTGCCCAGCTTCGAGCCATAGTTATAAACATCTTGCTTTTGCTTTTCTGTTAGGCGGTCATACGCTTTTTGTGCTGCCGCTACCTTTGATGGATAATTACGGTCTGTATGAACAGGCAGCTTTTCAATTAGATCAATTACTTTCAGTGATGCTTTGTAGTCCCGTTCAAGCTCTGTTAAAACTTTTGAGTTCCTGACATTGCTTTTCGTTGCAGAATCCAATTTTTTGTAAGCTGCCGATACTTCCGCTAAATCGGTGATGAATGCTTCACCGGATTTCGTTTGCAGTGCATCGATTCGGCTTTCCATTGAAAACGAATCTGAAACAATCACTTCATAATCCGTTAATTTTTTCCCGTATTCGGTAAAAAGCCTTAATTGAATGCTTTCTAAATCTGTAATTGGTTCTGCAGGAGCAGTATAGTCTTTTAATATATTTTCAAAATCATTTTGCACTTTTGAAAGACTAACCTTAAATTCTGCTGTCGTCGGGCGAATTGCATCGATTTCCAGCATCAGCTTTGCAAACGGCAAGAGCTCAACTAGTTTATCTCTATTGTAGACAAGCCCTTGCATAGGTTCCGTCAGTTTGGTGAAGGAAGTTTCGGCTGCGGTCGTTTTACGCGTAAAATCTTTTGCCAATACATCAATTTTGCTGATTGCCTGAATTGTATTTAATACTGCCTTGTTCGCCTTTTCAATCTCTGTTAATACTTTAATATTTTTTACTAACCGCTTGCCGTTTGCAGATAATGAATTATATTTTTCACGAGCTGCATCGATTTGCTGCAAATCAACTAATTCAGCATTTTGGAAGACAAGAATGTCAGCATCCAAATTTGCCGCTATCGATAGTTCCTCTTTTTGTAATCGCAAATAGGACATTAAAAATTGATGAAGCTTCTCGACATTTGCTGCTTCTTTTGAAGGAATCGCCTCTTTTAAAGAATCCCAATCGTTTAACTTATTTTCTGCTGATACTAAATCTTCTGCATAAGTTGTGCTCGTGACGTTCAAATTCACTACTTGTTCTGCAATTTTTGCTACCGGTATTAAAGCTTCAAGACGAGCACGGTTTGTGACAAGCTCCTGCTCATTATCCTTAATCTTGGCATACGAAGATTCCGCTGTACGGACTTTTGTGATAAATGAAGTGGCAATTGATCGCTTTTTCGTGTCCGTCAGGTTTTCATCATCCAGATTTGCAAATACATCTGTTTTAATCGCTTCGATTTGTTTATTAATCGTTGCAGCGGTTGCCGTTGATTTTTCCCATGATGTAAGGAGATCTAATAATTCTTTTAATACATATTTGCGCTCATTTGTTGGTAATGAATTGTACGCGGTTCTTGCATCTGCAACGATTGAGCTTTTCTCTTCATATTTTGCTGAATCAATCTTAACTATTTCTATTTCAACTTTTTGTGCTTTTTCAATAAACGCTTGCATTTCAAGCAATTTGTCATAGTTCACTACAAGACGTGTATCCAATGGATCGAGGGCATTATATAGAGTCACTACATTTTCCGCCTCTTCACGGAATTCCTCAGTATTTACAGGTAGCTTAGAAATTCTCGTAATTTCATTTACTACGTTTAATACATTTTTATATGGTTTTAAATCATCCGCGTTTGGTACTAGTTTTTTTTGAATTTCTGTTAATTGTTCATATTCTTTAACAAGTCCATTTACTTTAGAATTAAACGTTGTTGCAGTTGGCGGGTTTTCTACTAAATCTTTAATTTTATCTTCAACCGTTTGTGCCTTTTTAATATCTGCTTCTGCATTTTTTATAATTTGTTCAACACCAGCATTACTTTCTGCCAATTGAACTTTCAATACATTTTTAAATGCAAGATCTGTTATGTCATTAAATGCAGTTCGTGCGTTAGTAACAGCGCTAATAAAGCTTTCCTTACTGAATGACTCCTGAGTGGTGAATGTCGTGATCGGACTAATGTAATTTTCGATAAATTGCTCAATGGCTGTCGTTTGTTCTTCAAAAGATTGCAAATGGCTTAAAGATGCCGCTGTAATGTATTTATCAACGAAATCTGTTTGACCGTTTTCATCGTAGTACAGTAGTGTTTCCAAAAATGTACCTGCATTACCGTTTACAGCATTGCTCAATTCTCTGCCGGCATTCTCCAGATTTCCATTTAGGTTTTCAAGTGCCTCCAGTGCTGCCTGTCTGTCTGCAACTAAGCTTTTATTTGTATTCGTTAATTTTGAAATTAAACTTTTCACTTTTGCTGCATCTTGTTTGAGTTGCGTGTATTTTTCTAAATATGTCAGTTTGGCATCGATCAGCGGCATGATATCCGCAAATGTTTCATTATCTTTATATGTATTGTAAATTGTTCTTTCCTGAGTTAATGTCGCACTTGTGGACTCTTCATTGGCTGCTTTAAAACTGTTCAATAATCCCTCTGCAGTAACTGAAGCTTCGACATTAAACGGAGTCGGTGTTGCACTCGCTTCTGCCTCACCAGCTTGCGCGATGATTGCCGGAGTAATTAAAAGCCCTGCCATTAAACCAACCTTCAAGTTTTTCTTCATCGTTTTATCCCTTCCTTCATGGGTAGTGCTTCAAATATGTTCATAATCCTATGTTAAATATCGGCATATTTTCAAAGTTTGTTAGTAATCTTAGTTCTATTATCTTATTAAGTGGTCAATTTCCAACAAAAAAACTGCCTAAAAAGTTTTTACACTTTCTAGACAGCTTTGCTTATTATAATGCGTCTGTATATAATTTGCCTTCCGGTAAATACTCGGACATGCCGATTTCTTCAAGACCGTTTTTGATTTTGTATGTGTGACCTAAACGGTTTTTCGATAAATAATTCGCTTTTGAAATTAGCATCTCTTCAAACACCGGTAACTGTGATGGATCTACATCTTTCCAGTTTTTATAAGAGTTGATCAAGTCTTCAAGTGTTAAGTGCTGATAATCATCACCCGCAAATTCACCTTTTGGATTCACTCGGTACCAAATATCTCCGTTTGAACGGATCCACTTGTTCTTCTCAATTTGCAATGCACGGCTAATTGATTTTGCCGCTTCCAAATACTTCGGATCCTGGAATTCTTTATATGCCAGCAACAGAACATTCATCCCCCCAAGTACATGGTTCATCGATGCATGTGTTGTCACCTGCTGATTCACAGGGAAATAATCCGAAATATAATAAGCGTCTTTAGCGACATTAATTACATGCCCCGCCTGTTTACGCGATGCTAAAAGATCCGCATAATTACGTAATGGCTCTTTATAGTTCGGCATATTAAACTCTGCGCCGGAATTATAGTAGAATAACGCAATCTGCTCATTGAAGCGTGTATCGATAAACGGTGCAGTAATGCCAAATAAGTTTTTCAAATACGTACTCGTTACTTCTGTCTTCCAGTAGGTCGCGTCGCCTTTAAACTTATTCAAGTTAATGAACGAGTTTTTCACTAAGTTTGCAAAATAACGGTCGCCCTGTTCTTTTAATAAAACAAGTGCGCGGTCTTCTTTTACCAGCAATAGATTACGGCCGAACCCTTGGTAAGATTTCGGCATTGGCTCTGTAGTTGTCGCCATTTTATTGTATGGACCTTCTGCTGTGTACCAGTTGTTACGCTTCTTATAGTTAAGCGCAGTTTCAAGCATCCAGCCATTCATATTTTCATCTGTTTTAAATAAACGCTCATTTGAATTCATATACCATGTGTCGACAATATCGTTGCCATTAGAAACAAGTGTATAGTAGCTGAATAAATCTTCGCCAAGCCATGCTTGTGAATACGCTTCGTACTCAGATTCCAGATCACGCATATAGCTTGTACCGCCAGTATCTTTATAGCTTTGTGTTAATTGCTTTGAACGATAGGCTTTTCCGACCATACGATCTGTTGCCAGCTTTTCGTTCTCCATAATGCGTAATAATCCTGTTGGGTATGATGACGAGTCAAAGCCAAACACATCGGCTGAATTCTTTTCGATCGGGAAACGATCATAGCGGTACAAACGATAATTTGTTACATTCGTTGCTTTCTGGAATAAATCCACAGTCAGCTTTGATTTCCCTTTGTTCGTCAATGTTGTAAATACAAAGTCATCGCCGTTTTCCAATGCGCGAACTGTTACTTTTACTGTTGCGCCTTGGTTTCCGACGGCATAATTATAAACTGTATCCTTTGCAACACCGTAAGTTTCAGTCGTTGTTCCTTTAAATACAATCGTAGCTGTTGAACGAAGATATAATGGATTTGCGTCAGATGTTACTTGTGCAAAGTTCATTTCTTCACGATTGTTTTTAAAATTGCTAGATACTTCCGCAGCTTGTACTTTATATTCGTTTTTCGCAATTTTATCTGTTGCCACGAGCGCACGGTGAAGCATTACCGAGAATGTCACACGGTTAACCGTTGCTTTCGGATCGAAAGTGCCGTCTTCACGTCCTGTTGTAATTCCGTGCTGCGCTAGAATTTTAACATTTTCACGGTGTGACTCACTGATTCTGTTCCAGTCCTTAAATGTCAGTTCTTTACCTGTGTCTTTCAAATCAAATGCACGTACTAAAGTCGTCGCCATCTGTTCACGTGTTAACGCATCCGCTACACCGAAACGTCCATCTGGTTTACCGCCAAAAATACCAGCTTCATATGTAGAAAATACACCTTGTAAAAAACTTGATTTCGTACTTACATCTGAAAATTTGTTTTGATACTTACCGTCCGGCAGCTTTAACGCACCTTTAAACAAGTTCGCTGCCTGACCACGGTTAATATTCAGATTGGGACGGAACTGTGCATCCGGATAACCACCGATTACGCCCATTTCCACAAGCTGCATCACTTCATTTTTTGCCCAGAAACTATCCGGTACATCCGCAAGCTTCTGCTTAACCGTTAATTTCTCGCCCGCTTGTGGCTGATTGGCTGGCTCCTCTGATGACTCGTTTTGTTCTGTATCTGTTGCAGGTTGTTCAGTATTTGCGGGAGAATCTTGCTCTTGTTCTACTGATTCCTCGCTTTTCGGAGATGTTTCTGTTTGTGTTGTTTCTGGCTGAGCAGGTGTTGTCGTCGGCTGTTCAGCTTTTTCGTCCGCAGAAGTAGACTCCGCTTTATTTTCGTCTGTAACTGTCTCCTCTTGAACTACCGGATTATTACCGGAATCCGTAGTTTGAGTCGTAGTAGTGGTTGAATTTTGTACTGTTGGATTTTCAGCTTCAACTGTGCCTTGTACATTTGCATACGTTGCGGTTGGTAGCGCTGTGGATATAAATAGTAGCGAGGCTAACAGTGCTGATTTAATTTTCAACATTCGACAGATTCCCTCCTTTTATTTCAATAACGTATAAATTATACCGAATATCGCCATATATTTCACTGAAATGTACAACTTTTAATAGAATAGTAATATTCAAATTAAGTTTAGCATGCAACTTTTCGTGAAGCGATGGTAATTCTCGCTTCCTTTACTAGGTATTTCTTTATTGGGGAGGTGGGTTCTAGCGTCGGGGATGCAGTTCTACTTTTGCGGGTCATAGTTTCGATAAAAAGATTCTACTCCCAGTCGAGGGGGGGTCCATTTTCGTGTTTAGGATTTTCTCGTTTCTCAGATAAACTTTCTACTTTTTCTATACCTCTTACTTCATTATCTCAATCTCATCACAATTCCCCCAAAAGAAAACACTTGAGCCTATACAAGACTCAAGTGCATATAAAGCTCCATTATTCTACTCCAATTACAATAAAGTCATCAGAAGTTGCTTCAATCGCGTTGAATAAAAATGTCGCTAACTGGGCGCGTGTTAATTTCATATTCGGGCTGAATGTGCTAGCTGTTGTCCCCTTTGTAATTCCGTAATCTACTAATGTTTGGATGTATATCTTCGTTGCAGTATCCGTTAGCTTATTAACATCGGTAAATTTCGTCTTTGTAGTAGTAGATTGCTCCAATTCAAAGCCAATCGTCAACATCTTTGCCAACTGGGAACGTGTCAATGTTGCGTTTGGACGGAATTCATCGCCATAACCGTTCACAATACCTGCTTTATTTAATGCAGAGATGGCTTTATAATATTTGCTTGATGTTGGAACGTCTTTGAAACCTGGATTTGGTGCGGTACTATTTTGCAGATTTAATGCATTCGCTAAATATAATGCCGCATCCCCACGTGTTGCCGATTTACCAGGCTCAAAAGTTTTACTCGTTACGCCTGTAATAATTCCTTCATTATATAAAGATACTATTGCGTTTGAATGGGAATTTGTTTCTTTTACATCGGTAAACGGATTTGTATATGCCTGTACTGAATGACCGCTTACTACAATACTCGAAATAATAAGTACGGCAGTAAGAATTGAGCCATAGAAAAACTTTTTCATTTATTTCAACCCTTCCTCTGAAACTAGTTAGCATAATTATACAATAGTTTATAGTTTTATGTAGACGGTATCTTACAGCAGGCATCTCATAAACCTTTACTAATTTTATTAGAATGATTGTTGAACATATTCGATGATTTCTACATTTTATTAGAACTTTCGCTATTGATATTAGCAATTCCATATATTTAGCAATTGGATTCAACTATATCTAAGCCATAGTACTGCTAATTTATTCGCTCTTAGTATTTTATTAGAACAATTAGCATCTATATTAGAAGTTCCGACTGGCTTATTAGAACTTCGAAAAGGGATATTTGAAATTTAAGAACAGTTATTAGAAGAAAGTAACTTTTTATTAGAAAACGGGCAACTTATTAGAACTTTCACATAATTATTAGAAAATCTACATCTTATATTAGAAGATTTAAAACCTTAAAAAAGGCATATATGCAATCCAGCATATATGCCACTACCTGCAACCTAGTTTGTTCTTAACGTTGGTGATAAAGTGAATGGATGAACTACCGCATTGCCTGCTTCATCAACTACATCCTCAATTCCTTCACCTTGTGTAATTGTAACTGATGTATTAACCGGTTGATTCGATGCTAAAGTAACCGTTACTTTATTGCCTGTTGTCGATCCTGCTACTGATGCAATTCCAACCGATGCTCCTGCAGCATTTACAATTACAAATGAATCTGTATCAAGACCGCTTACGTTTTCGCTAAAAGTAAGCTCGATTTGGTTTGCTGAAATAAATTGAGCTGAATTTAGCATTGGTCGAATGTTTTCCTTTAAATTGACGACTGCCGTTAAGTTCGGCTGTGAGGCAACGGAGTCTTTTGCCTTCACACCAGTAATCGTTAAGTTACGCTCGCCGGATGCTGTTGTTTCATTTGGTGATAACGTCAAGATAACCGTATCTAATGCATCACTTGGAACTTGAGCATTTGTAACTCTTGCATTTGGAATAGAATAATTGCTTGCAACAGATGCGGTAGTTGCGTCCACCACATGGTTAAACTTCAATCGCACTTGATTGTTCGTCAATGTTGAATCCGTCACCGAAGTAGTAACAGTTGGCACAACCAGTACATTGTCATTGTTTGAATAATCCGATGTACGTTGGAAAGAGACTGCTTTATTTGCTGTATTTACTCCATACGCACTGTCTACTTCCGTGAATGATAACGTCACATTATATGTTGCATTAACCGCGTCGCCTGCACCTAGTAAATCGTCCAATTTCACACGTACTACAGCACGATTGCCGTTTTCTCTATACTCTAACGCTGTCGCTGTGCCATTGAATGTATGTGTTACACCGCCTTTAACATAGTTGCCGGAAGCTGTAACACGTGATGCAGTTACCAAATCCACTGGTTTATTGAGCGTAATATTTAAATACTCGAAATTGCCCTCTCTTGTTACTGAAGTTGACGTTACTTCAGGTGCTGCTGTATCAAGCGTAAACGAATGAGTAGTCGTAAATGTATTCGTTTCACCTGAAATATCTGTAATCGTTCTGCCGGATGCTGTGCCAATATTGTATACACCGTTTAAATCATTCGTAGCAGTAATGATAAATGAACGGTCATCACCAGGCACTGCCTCAATTGCCGTAATCGCATTTGCCGAATTCCCTAAACGCAACTCCAGATCACCGACTGCCGGTTTTTGAATTCGTTCCGAGAATGTAAGTCTAAATGTTTTTGGGCCTGTTTGTGAAATGCTCGTTAACGTTGGTTTAACTCCATCAGCCCCGCCCATTGTAAAGCTTGTCGTTAACGGATTTGGTGTACTGAAATTCCCTGCAATATCACGCAGTCCTGCAAATGTTGCAGTAACTGAAGTATTTGCCGCTAATGGCTGACCATTTACCATTGCATTTGATAAATCAAAGTCTGCATACGTAGCACCCGCTTCGATTTCTCCAGTAATACCTGTTACATTCGTGCCGTTCGCCAGTCTGAAGGTAATACTGCTGTTACTAAATGCGCGCAAAGGCTCCGAGAAAGTAACACGAACTGTTTTCGCATCTCGATTTACTGTACTGATTAACGTTGGTGCCACTGTATCCGTACCGAAATTGACAACGTCATCATATGGAGTAACTGTTGTACCGGCATTATTTTTCACATTGTTTACTTTTACAAGATAGCGTCCTGATAAAGCTGCCGCCCCGTTTGTAGAGATTGTCAATGTACGGCCATCTTCACTTAACTGCCCTCTCGAAAGAGTAACGGAATTATTATCTACACCTGATACTGTCACATAATTTGCCAATTGCGCAGATGTTAGGCTGGCAGGCAAGTCGACTCTTTGATTGAATTTCACTTCAATTTGTCCTGCATTAAGCGCTTTCACAGATGCCACTTTCACTTCTGTAACGACATACGTAACTTTCGCCGTATAATCTTTACCGTCAATTTTGAATTCAACCGTTGTTTCCTCATTTTCAGGAAGGTTATTTTCTAAAGTAACTGCATGCTCGGAGTTGTCGCTTAGAGTCACCTTTAATTTATTTGCACCTGTAGCTTCGGCTGATTTTACTGTTAAGGCAACGTTGTATGTGACAGACGTTCCATACTCTTTACCGTTGATTTTAAATTTAACTGGCGTTTCTTTGCCCGCTTCCAAAGGTGTATCCAATTTTACAGTATGTTCCGTGTTATCAGTCAGTGTAACTTTTAAAGTCGAGGCATCAACAACTTCAACCGCTTTCAATCCTTCGCCCGGCACTTCCACTTGAAGCAATTTGTACAGGAATGAAGAGAACTGGCCGCGTGTGGTGTTACCTTTCGGATTGAAGTTCGGTACGCCCGTTACGTTATAGTAATCCAAAACTCTAATTGCAGAGCGCGCCTCCGCTTTCGCTCTGTTATAATCGATGACATCCTCTTTAAAATCCTGATTCATAACATGTCCAAGGAAATCAAAATTATTAATATTCGTATAAGCGCGCACTAAAACAACTGCCATATTTTCACGTGTAATCGGATCTGCCGGTAACAGGTTTCCGTTACTTCCGTTAAACACACCGTTATCTTTTACTAATGCCGCGTATTGCAATAGCTCGTCCTGTGAAGTGCTGCGCAAGTCTGAAAAGCGCATTTTTGTTTTATAATCTGAAGGAATTTTATAACCTTGTGATACTAAGTATTTACCTAATAGTTTTACAACATCCGAACGTGTCAGTGTACGATTCGGTTTAAATGTACCATCAGGATATCCTGAAATGATGCCTTGGTTTACTAGAGAATCAATCGCACGCTCATGAGTATTTCCTGCTGTGTCCGAAAAACTGGCCGCACTTGCCGCCGGAACAATTGCTGAAGCTACTAATGTCGCAGTAGCTGCCGTCGTCAAAAACTTCTTATACTTTTTCTGCATCTTTATTAACCTCCTAGTTTGTAAAACAATGAAATATATTGCATCTTCTTCAAACTTGCTTACAACCTTTCCAATTCCACAAATTATTTGAATATAAACATAATTCCGTTAAAATAACCAGAAAGTATTATAAAGATATAAAAAAGCATATCTATCGAAATAGATATGCTCCAAAAATTAGTAATTAATATTCGTAGGAACGGTAAACTGAATCGGTGAAAGAACAAGTTTATTATTTGCCAGATCACTAACTGTTGATGTGCCAGTTTGGGAAACAGTGACAACTTGGTTTGCTTTTAACGGTTGGGCTAAGCGGATTGCCACTTGTTCATTGTTACTACCTGTCGTATATACTTGTGAAATCGGCACTGCTAAATCGCCCACTTTTACTTCAAATGAATGATTCAATACATTTTTCACTGCTTCATTAAATGAAAGAGTGATTGTATCGGTTCCTGTAATATTATGATAAACATATTGCGGTGCGATATTTTCATTTAAATAAACCAGCTCAGTTTTAGGTTCCATTGTGACGATTGAATTTAATGCCCGTAAATTGCTGATTGTTAAATTCGTGCCGCGAGGGAAGCTAATATCCCCTTCCTTGATTGTTAAATATACTTTATGCGGCTCATTATGATTCACGACTGCACGCTGAATTGTCAAACCTTCCAAAACATAGTTCTGCAGGTTCGATGCCGTAACACCGTCCACATATGTCGAGAACGTAATCACAATCGTTTTATTATCAATTACCGTACCCTGTCTAGCATTATAGGAAGTTTCCACACTTAAAACGGAAAGCTTTTCTTCATTTTGTGCAAAATCCGAACCACGTACAAAATTCACTTGGTAGGCAGGATTTACCGCCTGTCCATACTCACTAGTAACACCTGTAAACGTAGCACCAACTGAATATGTGTAGCCAGAATTTGATGTCAGCCCTGTTAATGTACTTAGGCGGACTCGGATTGTTTTGTCGTTTGTTGCTGATTTTTCAAGCTGCCCTACTAAAGAATTTGCTAATGGATACGTATATCCATTTGAAATATAGCTGCCTGATAGTGTCACTTGTGCAAAGGCCGCTGTTTCTACATTACGATCAAACGTAAACTCTAAATATTCGATTCCTTTATCTTTTACAACATTAGTACTGACAACAGACGGGACAGTTGTATCAGCTACAAAGTTGTAAGCTGTGGAAAATACATTCACTTCTCCGGAAACATCTGTAATATAGCGTCCAGGTGTCGTTGAAATAGTTGTATATCCGTTTAATGAACCATTCGTCGTAACAACATAGGAATTGGCCTCCTCTTTATCTTTAACAATACTAGTAATTCCCGGTGAATACGTATTTTGAGCAATGGTAATATCTGCGGGTACAATTGCGCGAACTTCCTCAGAAAATGTTAACTTGAACTTTTTTGCACCTAGTTGCGTAACATTTGTTAACGTTGGTACAACCCCATCTTTATCCCCTTTTGTAATATACGTAGTTAACGGGTTTGGTGAAGATAGGTTATTCGAAATATCAATAATTGTTCCAAATGTGACAGAAATTGCTGTGCCTGGCGCTAAAATTTGCCCTTTTGCAGTCGCCGCCGATAAATCATAAATAACTTCTGTAGCGTTTTTTTCAATTGTTCCTTGAATACCTGACACTACCGTACCATTTGCTAATTTAAATTGAGTAACCCCAATAGGATTTGTTACCGGTTCTGTAAAAACCACTTTTACTTTAGTAGCCGAAACATTTTCTACCTTTAAAACGCCCGGTGCTGTTTTATCAGGTACGAATGTTGCAATATCATCATATTTAATAAGCTTTTTTGATGTTGCCGATTCAATGCCATCCACAACGACACGGTAACGTCCTTCTAATCCAGTTGTCGCATTAATTGTCACCGTCAATGTGCGCTTATCTTCACTTAATTGGCCTTTTGACAATTGTACTTGTCCGAGACGATCAACACCTGTAACGGCCACTAACTTATTAATTGCAGCCGTATTTAACTCTGCCCCAAGTTTAACAGGCTGATTGAATGTAATCTCTACTTGCCCACCATTTGGATTTGTTATAGAAGAAATTTTCAGATCAGGTACTTCGAATTTCACTTTTGTAGTAAATGTTTGTTCGTTAACATCAAAAGTAACTTCAGTATCCACATTTTCCACTAACGGCGTTTTTAATGTAACAATATACGCCTTATCATCAGAAAGCGTAATACGCAGTTTGTCTGCTGATTGTACTTCTACTTTTTTAATTGTTAAAGCCGGCTTTTCCGGTTCAGGCTTAGGTACTTCGATTTGCAGCATATTGTACAGGAATGTAGCGAATTGACCACGCTTTGTCGGATCTTTCGGATTGAATGTTTTCTGTTTTGTCACACCGTAATAAGCCATTGTTTCTATTGATTCCTGATGTTCCACAGTTGTTCGATTTAAATCACTAATATTCGATTTATATTCTGTTTCTTTCATTGTTTCCACATAATCGAAATCATTGATGACTTTAAATGCGCGCACTAAAACAGTTGCCATCTGGTCACGGCGTAACTGGTCACGGTGCATAAGTGCCCCATTACTTCCTTGGAAAACACCAACATCCTTTACTAATGCCGCATACTGCAACAATTCATCCTGAGATTTCGCAGTTAAATCTGTAAAGCGCATTTTCGTTTTATAATCTTTCGGAACCTCATGCCCCAATGAAACTAAATATTTCCCCAGTAGTTTTACAACATCTGAACGCGTCAGGTTTTGATTCGGCTTGAATGTGCCATCCGGATAACCTCCGATAATGCCCTGCTCCGATAATGAAGTAATCGCATTCTCATGACCACTGCCTTTAATGTCAGAAAACGATGCCGCACTTGCTACAGGAACAATAGCCGTTGCTGCTAGAACAGCTGCTGTTGCAGATGCTAGAAATTTAGTATGAACTTTCATATGTAACGCCTCCAATTTCTATTCTCTTATTTTATATATGTAGAAACTTTATTTGATTATGACTAACTTCAGCGATTACTAAATTTGTACTGTCTGAATAAATAGTTTGATCCTTATCTATAAAAGCTAATTCCTCAACTATTACTTCTTCATATTTCCAATTTCTAAATAACGATAATACTTCCTTACAATGAATTTCAAGGATATTCATTTTTGTTTGAAAAAAGCCTTGAACATCTAATAGAAGTCCATTTATTTTCAATTGACTAAAAAAATGCATAAAAATCCCTCCATAGTAAATATTGTATAGAATTTTATAGGGATTTACAAATTTTCTCACAAAAAAAGCTCCCTCTATTAAAATAGAGGGAGCTAAAATCGAAATTACTAATATTACTTAGCTTTTACTTCGATGTTTAATTTTTGAGCGTTTTTACGTTCGCCTTTATCTGTAACAGATGCGTTATCGATTACTTTTACAGCAACAGTATCAACTAATGAGAAGTTAATTGGTGCAGAAAGAGTTACACGTAATGTGTTTTCTTTACCAGCTACTACAGCAGCATTTGATAATGCTACAGTTGAAACTTGACCATCAACGATTAATGAGAAGTCAGAAGCGAATGTACCGCCAAATTGAACTGCTTCATTATAAGTTAATTCAATAGTTTCATTATCAACAATTACAGCAGAAGTTAATTCTGGTGCTTTTGTATCTTGTACAGCAATTGTTTGCTCGTAAGCTTTAACAGTTTTATTACCTGCTAAGTTTTGAACGTTTGATACTTTCATTACAGCTGTTTTATTATCAGCAGTGATTGTACCTTCAGCTAATTTAATTGTTGCTACTTTGTTATCGGCAGAGATAGTAATAGTTGCACCAGTTAATGCTTTACCATCTAATGTGTAGTTAGCTAAATCAGTTGCAGAACCTGCTACCGCGCCACCTTTAACTGCTTCTGGGAATGTAACTTTAATAGTATCAGCAGTAGTTGTATCAAATGCACCTGCAGCCATTTCAAATTCAGTTGAAGTTTTAGCAGTACCGAAATCAAATGTCATGTTGAATGCATCAGCTTTGTTAGCAGCTAATGATAAGTCTGTAACTAAATCTTTGTTGAAAGTTACAGCTAATTTACCTTCAACTAATACAGGAGTAGCAAATTTGAATGATACTTTCTTAGAACCTTTTTCAACTGAACCAGTTAATGTATCTAATGTAGAGTCTACTTTACCTTCTGCGTTTACTACAGTTGCGATATCACCGAAGTTGATACCAGTTTTAGCAGATAATGCTTCGTTGAATTCTACAACGATTTCTTCTACTTTACCATCTTCATCAACAATGATGTCATAGCCAGTTGCTACTGGTTTAACAGCGTCTTTTGTTAATGTAACAGATTTTGTAGTAGCAGCAAACTTGTTACCTAAAGCGTCAGTCATTGTACCGCCTAATACTACTGTAAAAGTACGTGAATCTTTGTTAGCAAAGATTGTGTTGTCTTTTAATTCTACTAAGAATTGTTTGTTGTCAGATTTTTCAACAACAGTTGCAGTATCACTTGTTACAGCACCTAGTAACTCATCTTTAACAATACCGTTAACTAATGCAGCTTTTACAGAAGCAACGTTCATTGATTTATCGAAAGTTACTAAAATAGTGTTGTCGCCAGCAGCTTCGATTGTAGCTGTTGGTGCTACAGTGTCTACAGATACTTCAAATGTTTTTGAAGCTTTAACTGATTTGTTACCAGCTTTATCTTCAACGTTGAATAATTCAACAGTGTGAGATTTACCAGCTTCAACTGTAACGCCTTCTAAAGTAACAGTTTTGCCGTCAACTTTAATGTTTCCAGATGCTACATCTACACCGTTAATTTTTGCAGATCCAATAGTTGCTTTTTCAGATAATGTAACTACTACTGTATCAGTAGCTTTACCTTTTGTTGTTGCTTTTACAGAAGCAATCGTTGGAGCAACTTCATCTTTATAAGTAACTACAGATACATATTTAGCAGTTTTCACTAAACGATCTTTAGCAGTACGGATTGGCTCTACTACTACAGCAGCATCTTTAACGTTGATTGCTGTTGCAGAGTTTAACGTTAATGTTTTGCCATCTTCAGATAATGTAGCTGTATCTAAAGTTGTGCCTTGGATTGACACTTTGTTATTAATATCAGATTTTAATACTGCTTCGCTGAATTTAACTTCAACAGTTACGCCGTCAACAATGTTAACTGACATTACTTTTGGAGCTTCAACTTTGAAAGTTACTGTAGCAGTATACTCTTTACCGTCGATTGTGAAAGTTACTTTAGTTGCTTCGTTAGCTTCTAAAGCTTTTTCTAATTCAACTACATGAGTAGAATTATCAGATAAAGTAACATTTAAAGTTTTAGCATCTACAGCTACTGCTTCTTTAACAGTTAACTCAACTGCTGTGTTGATAGTTTTGTTTAAGAATGAAGCGAACTGACCACGAGTTACTGTGTTTTTAGGGTTGAAGTTTTCAACTACAGTAATACCTAAGTCACGTAAAGCTTGGATTGCTTCACGAGCTTCTGCTTTAGCTGTTGCTAAGTCAGCAACTTTAACGTCTTCGATTTCAGTAGCTAATTCTACTAAAGTAGTATCGTTGATTGCTTTGAAAGCACGGTCTAAAACTAGAGCCATGTTTTCACGAGTGATTTTGCCAGATGCGTTTAATGCACCGTTAGAACCGTTGAATACACCAGTATCAGCTACTAATGCAGCATATTTTACTAATTCTTGGTCTTTAGCATCAACAGCTACATCATTGAAACGAGCTTTTGTTGCGTAGTCAGCTGGGATTTCGAAACCTTGAGCTTCTACCCATTTACCTAACATTTTTACAACTTGGCCGCGAGTTAGTTCTTGGTTTGGTTTGAATGTGCCGTCTGGGTATCCTTGGATAATGCCAGCATCAACTAATGCATTGATGTTCACAGCATGTGAGTTTGTGTCAGCAACGTCTGAGAATCCAGCAGCAGAAGCTACAGGAACGATTGCAGATGCTACAAGAGTAGCTGTAGCAGCAGCTGCTACGAATTTAGTATATTTCTTAGGTTGGTTAGCCATAGAATGATTTCCTCCAATAAAAACAATTTTTTATCATTTTAACAAATGTTGTCTCGTATATTACGATAACATTAATAAGTATATTAGTAAGATTTTTTTATGTCAATGCTATTTTAGGAAAAATAAAGTAAACCAACTAATACCAGTAATATCAATACTTTAATTATCAGAACTTTAAGTAATATTATTTGGTAATTATTATTTTACATGGTAATAATTAGTTTTATAATATAATTTTCATATTCTCATAATATTGTAAATCAACATAAAAATGATATATTCATGATTCCCTTATTAGTATATTAATTACAAATATAGAACTCTAATCCCATTAAAATTATATGTCACTAATTCATCTTTTTAAGAAAGTAGAATGTATGCGCCGAAATATAGACTGTTAGTGAGGCAATGTAGAACATTCGCTGAAGAATTAGAAAGTTTCCTACAATAAATTGAACAAAACACATATAAAGTAGATACCACATAAAAAAAAGAAAAAGCTATCTCTGACGCTAAAGATAGCTTCCTCTTTCTATAAAAGTACCAATCCAGTTACCGCCCCGGTAACAACGACAATCCAAGGCGGCATTTTCCAGTAAGCAAGCATGCTGAATAACACTACGGCCAACGCAAAATCATTCGCCTCCAAGATTGAACTAGTCCAGATTGGAGAATACAATGCGGCAATTAAAATACCGATAACAGCGGCATTCATACCCATGATGGCACCTGTAATTTTCGGATGGTTGCGTAGTTGATCCCAAAACGGCAGTGCCCCGACCACTAAAAGAAACGCCGGTAAAAATATTGCAACTGTCGCGACTACTCCACCTTGCCAGCCATTCATGACCGTACCTAAATAAGCGGCAAATGTAAAGAGAGGTCCCGGTACTGCCTGTGTAACACCATATCCCGCTAAAAACGCTTCTTCACTCATCCAGCCTGTTGGGACAAATTCTTTTTCCAGTAATGGCAGCACGACATGTCCCCCACCAAAAACAAAAGAACCAGAGCGGTAAAAGCTATCAAACATTGCTACCCAATAAGAACCTGTCATCTCTTTCAACAAAGGCAAAGCTACCAGTAAGCCGGCAAACACAAGAAGGCAAATCGCTCCAATCTGTTTCGAAACCGGAAAACGCGACTGAGCTTCTGTACCATCATTGTCTCGTTTCAGCAAAAGATACCCTATTACTGCGGCAAAAATAATAACCGCTACTTGACTAAAGGCTGTTTGCCATAGAGTCGTCACAAGTAATGCCACGATTGCAATGGCCTTTCTTTTCAAATCGGGTGTCAGACTTTTAGCCATTCCGATAATTGCATGTGCAACGATGGCCACTGCCACAATCTTCAATCCATGAATCCATCCGGCATTACCAACATCAAAACCCGTCATAAGTAATGCGAATGCGATAAGCACCGCTACTGATGGAAATGTAAATCCAATAAAAGATGTAATGCCCCCTACTATACCAGCGCGCATAATTCCAATGCCGATTCCCACTTGGCTGCTCGAAGGACCAGGAAGAAACTGGCATAGCGCTACTAAATCGGCATAGCTTTTTTCATCCATCCACTTTCTTCTTCGTACATATTCTTCGTGGAAATAACCTAGATGAGCAGTTGGTCCGCCAAAGGATGTCAGCCCTAAACGTGTTGAAACCAAAAATATTTCGATAAGTGATCTGATTCGATTTTGCTTTGTTGAATTCATCGCCAGCTAACTCCTTAAGACTATTTTTGAAATGTAACCATCTATATTTTCTTTCTGCCTTTCCTAAAAATAGCATTTCTCTCTTAATTCACATAGTCTCTACCTCAAAATTTACATACTTTTTACACTTACTTTGCAATAAGGATTATAATGAAACTAGATTTCTATTACACTGTTAATATATGTGTTATTTTCTTCAAGTTAGGGTATTAAGCATATGTTAATAAAATTATTGAGGTGAATTTATGTTCGAGTACAAGTTTTGGCATCATCTTTCACACCCATCGCAACTCATACATAACATTGAACGTAGCGAAGATCAAAGGCTTAGAGGGTATCGGAGAGTTTTGCTGGCTATTTTTGGTTTCACATTGCTGTTTTTTATCATCCGCAACTTCTGGGGGATGAATACAACCGATTTAACGGCACTACTTGTAAATGGTGAAGGAGATTTATATAGTTTTGCCAGACTGATGTCTTTAATCGGTGCGATTCTAGCCGGTATATTATTTTTTATCATTCATTATTACATCATTACATATTTGATTCATTTACTGACAAATATTGATTATGGATGGATTCGAAAAATACAGCTTTACGTCATCTTCTTCATTGTCCTTGAAAAATTACTGACGGTGATCATTTTTGCAATTGCAGGATATTCTACACAGTTCACCATGTTTTCACTGGCACCTATGATGGCCTACGTATATTATCATGACTACTTACTGTTCTTCCTGAACCAATTAACAGTTGCATCGATAATTGCGGTATGGATTCAATACATATTTTTATCGAATTGGACAGATCGACCGAAAGCGTTGCTGTTTAAGTTAACACTTATTCAAATTGTATTGGCCTCGCTTGTTGCGCTGTATAGCATTCTTCCTGTTTTAACTTGGATCGAAGGGTGGCTTGGTCTGTAATGCGTATGACGAAAAAAGTGAAGGTTTTTAGCGCAGTTGCCTTATTGTTCGTTTTAGTGAATGGTTATTTACTATTAAAAGACAACGATATTATTATGAAAAACTACTATATTAACAATGTGCAGTTTGCCGTAGCCGATTATCATGAAAAAGTTCTGGAAACGGATGCCGTTGTTGCGGCGAAGCAGGAGCATTTCATCGCAGCTCCTGTACAATCAATTAGTGAAGTACTTGTTACACAAGGACAAAGTGTAAGCCTATTAACGGAGCTGGCCATTTATAAACCGGAAGAAGCCGAACGTGAACTTACGCGTCTTGAGACAGATCGCGATGCGTATGAAAACGAACTGTCTGAATTAGAAAGAATTGTTTCGGATCTGCAATACGAAAATAACAATTCCTCACCGAGCACTGCAACCGATTCGACAACACTTGGTGACAACGATATCTGGAATATTAATTTAACGCTGGAGCTTGGCATTGAACAAAATACGCCAACAGCAGAAGGCATTGCGATTATTGAGCGTTCCATTGCGGAAACTGAACGCCAAATCAGCATTTTGGATAGTATGATTTCCCAGTTAAATAATAATAATTCCTTAACGACACCAGTTGACGGAATCATTAAGGATATCGTTCTTGAGGGCGATTCGATTATCTTCCAAATTCAATCACTAGAAAAGAAGTTTGTCGCATATGTGAAACATGAAGACTGGAAAGAAATCGAAATTGGTCAAAAGGCTTCAGTAGTATTGAATGAGGGCAAAGAGGACGAACTGATCATTGATGGAGACGTACTGGAGAAGCAGCAAATCCCAGCTCGTGATTCCATTGCATTTAATGAAATGAAAAAGAACGATAAAGTAAAGCCGGATGATACGGTCTATGAAGTTAGCATCGAACCAACTGACTTGTTAACGGAAACACCGATTGGAATACTTGCCGATGCGACAATTACGACATTTGAAGTAAATGACAGTTTCCAAGTAGATGAGGATTGGCTTGTAAAATATGATCAAGACAATCCACAAAACCTTATTTATACAGTAGGCGACGATGGAAAAACTAGATTAGAACCGGTTGACCTTCTGTTCAAGCATAAAGCTGAAATTAAGCAAGAAGAGTTCATGTATGGCGAACCAATTGAGGAAAACGTCGTTGAAGAAGCTATTGATGAGGAGGCCGTCGTTACTGAACCGCGCATCCAAACTGTTGAACTTGAAGATTCAAATAAAGAGGACGCTGCGAAAGACAAAGATTTAGAGGACACGGCGGTATTTACAGCTCCAATCGCACCACAGCAGATATTCATTGACGGCGATGAAAAAAATCTTTTCGCCCCTACATTCCGACCTTACCCAATACGTACGTTTGAATGGACATATGTTGATGCGACATGGAAAGATGCACTATGGTATTTGATTAAATAAAATATGAAACGGCGGGAACATGCTCTTCTTTCCCGCCGTTTTATTATATATACATAACACCGTGTTTTGTTGCCTTTCTGTACGGGTATAGACAAAAAAATAAAGGACACGGAAAATAGAGTTTTAATAAAGGAGTCGAAACGAATGAAAAAGATCACAAAAAGTTTCATAGCCTCTACTTTGTTCGCATCCGCATTATTTGTAGCGAGTGATGACGTTTTTGCGAAAAAGACTTTTTATGATGTAGAAAATAGCCGAAATTCCCATACGGAAGCCATCCAATATTTAAATAACTTAAATGTGTATGATTATAAATCAGGCAATCAATTCAATTTCAGCAAACCTGTTTCACGGGCAGAAGCATCGAAAATTCTCCAAACGATTCTTTCAAGTGATTCGGCCCTGGCCATTCCTAAAGTACGTTCTTATAACGGGAAGTTTAAAGATGTAACAAATTCAACTCCTTTTGCACAGGAGATTATTTGGGCTTATGAATCAGGCATTTTTGATGGGGACGAATATGGCAATTTCAATCCGGACCAGCCTGTAAAGCGCTCGCATCTATCCAAGATTTTAGTAGAAAGCTTGAAACTGAACGGCGGTACGACGGTCAGCTTTAAAGATGTCTCAAAATCCAGCTGGTACTATGACTATGTAAACATTTTGGCGAGTCACGGAATTACGACCGGCAATGAAAAAAATCAGTTTTTACCGAATAATAATGTCACAAGTGCACAAATGGCAACATTTTTATATCGGGCACTGAGTTTTAAAACGACCGGTCAAGTAATCAGCGAACCAGCGCCTCCTACTGCTGAAAAACCTGAATCTGCTACAGCAACGTACAATAGTGAGTATGACTTTGCGTGGAAGCAAACAGGAAAAAATCTGGAGTTTGAATTAGAAGGTGTCGATAACAATAAGATTGTTGCACGATATATGACAAAACAAGGAAAAAGCTTCTTTGGTGCACAGGACCTGCAAATCGGCATAAATAATGCAAGCGACGTAAAAGCGAAGTACGGTACAAAAAATGCAAATGTACGCCGCGGAAATGTCATTTACAATACGCAAGCTTCCAGTGAATATAATTTCTATTTAATAGATGACTATTACGTAACATTTTTCTATGATATTCATAAAGAGAATGTCATTCGCTCAATCCTTTATGTCCATAAAGACTATGAAGTAAACAAAGATGGCTATTACGGAGATATATCGGATACGCAAAAGCATTCCGAACAGCTGATGGTCGAACTTATGAATCAGGCACGTGCTGCTGAAGGTGTTGATCCGCTTACACATTCACCGCAATGGGCAGCGATTGCTCGTAAGCATAGTAAAGATATGATCGATAACAACTATTTCTCTCACACAAGTCTTTCAGGAGCAAAACCAAAGGACAGGATGATCAGCGGAGGGATGAGTGAAGCCGAGCTGAGAACTTGGGGCGAAAATATTTCGTATGGTCACTACAATGTCATTTATGCACACGAAGGCTTTATGAATAGTAAAGGGCACCGAGAAAATTTATTGCAGCCTGCCTATAAAAATGCGATTGTAGGCTTGGAGTACAGCAGCAATAAGAGTCCCTACTTTACGATTAATTTCTATTAAACTAATAAATCCAGTCTCTCTTTGTTCATAAAAGAGACTGGATTTTTAAATTATGCATTTGTCACTTCCACACGATTCCGCCCGTTTTCTTTCGCTTTATATAATGCTTCATCCGCTTTTACAATGATGTCCTTTAATTGGTCACCATGTAGCGGATAATTCGAAATACCAGCCGAAAATGTGAGTTTTTCTCCAGCAGGACTGATAATTTGCAGCACTTTTTCCTGAAGCGATTCAACGCGTTCATAAGCTTCTTCAACCGTCGTTTCTGTAAAAACAAGAATAAACTCTTCTCCTCCGTAACGACAGGCTAATTCATTTTCTTTTAATGACTCTTTTAATTTACTTGCCAAAGCTTGCAGTACTTCATCCCCTTTAACATGCCCGTACGTATCATTAATTGATTTAAACCAGTCCACGTCCAACATTACCAGAGTATAGTCTTTTTTCTGCACTGTAAGCACTTTAATTTTCTCCTCGAAAGTATGGCGGTTCAATAGCTTCGTCAGTGAATCTGTTGTTGTTTCTTCTTTCAGTGTATTCACTTTACCGTGTAAAATTGAGAAACTGTGGATGAGTGCTTTTTGTATTTTATACACTTCATAATACCAGGCACGTATATCTTTCAATTTATTCATCTCTTGCTCTTTTACACTGTCTCCTGAGATCTCCGCTATTTTTTCAAGGGGGCGAACAATTTGACTAGCCAATATAAAAACGATAATCGTTGAAAATATAATGAATGGTAAACCAATTTTAAATACACTTACAACCTGTTGCCAGACCATACTAAGCGCTGCATCATATGGTGTTTGCACGATAATTCCCCATCGTGTTTTTTCACTTTGGCTAAATCCGGCAAGCATCGGCTGATCAAGTGTATTAACAAATGTTAATGCACCTTGTTTTTCATTTAATAAACGGACAACGTCTTCATTTTCCGAAGCATCTTCCCCCAACCGCGCTTTATTCGGATGATAAATGATTTCCCCTTGCGTATCTACAACATATACATAAGAGCCATTTTCATAAGGGTGCTGACCAAGAATCGATTCAAAAATATTCGATTCATATAAGTAGATGTTCCCGCTTAAAACCCCTTTGAATATTCCTTGCTCATCATAAATCGGCATCGAAATAACAATTAATTTACGTCCGGTTGGCGAAATAAACGGATCGGAAATGAAAGGCTCATATTTATTATAGTTCTCCAATCCTTCTAGTGATAAAACCTTCTTTCCAGCTTCACCGAGTTTTTGCGGGGCATTCACCATAATGTTGTCTTCCGCATCAACAATCAGGACCGAACTAAAAGTATCTCCTTGTATATATAGGCGTTTTGCTTCTTCCTGCAATTCGTTCATATTATTGAAGTTATAGCCAATCTGTTCTGCACTGTAACGCATCGTATTTGTTGCATGTACAATAAATTTATCGACTGTTTCCGCTAATTTCAAGGCGTATACTCGATTATTTTCCAGTGTCTGTTCCTGCATTAATTTCAAATTTCCTTTGTAGTTACTGTACACACCGACTAGCGTAGAAAGTACAAAGGCAAGTGCAATGACAGAAATAAATAAATATTTTAATTTGACGATATTTCGTAACGAAAACATACAATCTCCTAGTCCAAATATAGACACGTATATTTGATATAATATAATTGCTAGTATTATAACATAGCGATGCTTACACTTTTTAAGCTTGTGCATCATATTTATGACAATCTTGTTAGGGATTTATGTATTTAATCAGTAAAAAAGCATCACCAAATCATTTCCCCTGATTTGGTAATGCTTTAGGTTATAATTTATTTGAACTCAATTGTATCTGGTGATGCTCCTTTTGTATACGTAATATTCGCATCAGATGGCAGGTTGCGTATCTCTTTTACATGATTACCTTCAATAATGATTTTACCTATTTTCGTTCCTTTAAAATCAATAACCGCATTTCCTTTTTTCGGACTGATCGTTACAGTTTTGTCTGCAAACCCTGTACCGTGGAATTCCGCATATTCACTAAATACCGCAATGCCGTTTTTAATATGTGTATTTTCACCTAATGTAAGTGAAATACTTGGGCGGTTCATAACTAACTTTCCTGTTTTATAGTTTTTATAATCGTACACATTTTCCGGTACGATTGGCTCCGGTGTTTCTTCTTTATCGGACTTCAAATTAATTTGAACTAATACCGGATCATGGTCAGATGCACGGCCCTGCGCTTCAGTAAAGTTTGCATTAATATGAATCATATCAATCTCCGTTACTTCCGCAAGATTATTCGATACTAAAATGTGATCCAGTACTTGGTTGTTACCTTGGAAGTAGTAGCTGAAACGGTCTTCCACAGGTGCCTTGTCCACCATATTTGTCAAAACGTCACCTTTTAACGTTTCAAGAGCCGGTGTGAATTCAAAGTCATTCATATCACCTGCTACAACTATATTTACGTCCGGATCTTTTGCAAGTCCTTCATCGATGAAGTCATTGATTACCTGTGCAAGCTCAATACGCTCCGGCTCAGATCCTAAAACCGGTGGCTGTGTTGGGCCCCATAACGAATCGTCCCCGCCTTTGGAATTTAAATGTGCACCAATAACGACAACACGTTCTTCCTGGAATTCAAATTCTGCCGCAATCGGTTTACGTGTATCTTCGAATTTTGAAGGATTCACAAAACCTGGATTCAATGCAAGGCTGCCTGCTTCTGTCCATGCATTCGCCTGCTCTCCTGTTCCAATTGTACTTTCAACAAGTGATACACGTTCAGGGTTGTACAAGTACCCTACACGGATATTTCCGCCTGGTGCACCACCGCTTGTATTATTGATCGGCATAACATCAATCCAGTCATACTGAGGACCACCCGCTACTTTAATTGCGTTAATTAAACGCAAGTAACTTTCTGATGCATCGGCATTACCTGAATCGGTCTGACCGTCATTATCCTGGACTTCCACTAAAGTAATAATATCCGGTGACTTCATATTATTTACAAATGTTGAAGCAATTTTTGCTGCTTTTTCATCGGATGTATTATCCTTGTTATTCGAAAAGTTTTCGATATTGTAAGATGCCAGATTCAGCTTGTCCGCTACGGGCTCAAGATGCGTTACTTCCTGCTGAATATTGGCTTTTGTTACTTCCGGGAAAACTTTATTCGTATTCAGGCGGTATCCGTCAGAGAAGTTCTCCACAAAACCGATCAGCGCATCATTAAAGCGATCGCCTGATTCATAGTTTTTCCCTGATACCCCTTCAAGCATAATCTTTTCAGGGTTGTAATCATCGGCAGCAATATTTAACCCGCCATTGTTGTTAAACGTATTGTTTGTTGTACTAGGAACGACGATTGGTGAATCATTGTTATACATCGGCCCTACAACTCTTGCGTCTGGGAATGATACAAGCATATATTCAATTGACTCCCAGAAGTCGATTCCATCTTCCTGCGGGTCAAAAATTGCAAAACTGTCATTATCGATTATTCTGTTTGGCGGGAATAAATCTTCACCGATAACAAGTGTTTCAGGAACAGCATTCGTACCTGTTTTTTCGATTTTATTCGCAGCAATTTGCGTATCTTTTAAACGTGTATTTCCGCCGACTTCATTTACAGTACCCGTTACTTTCACTGCATCTCCCACTGCTACACCATGTGCTGATTTGTTCACTTTAATCGCAGTCGATTTCACACCATCAAAAGGTGTATTTTCTTGCATAATGAAATTTGAAGCGTCAATTACAAACGTTACGACACCATCTACATCGTTCACTTGTAACCCTGCATACGGCGAAGTATGACTTGCCCCTTGAATGTCGCTGATCGTCGCATTGTCGGTATCAATGATTTCATAAACGAATGTTGCAACCGCGCTGCTAGTTAGGCCTTCTTTAACCCCAATAGCTTTAATCGTCATCGCATCATTAACAGTGATAGGTTCCGTATATTCTGTACTTGCTGTAGTTGGTAGTGAACCATCCACTGTGTAATAAATTTTCGCACCTTCTGTAGTTGTAGTAAGTGTTACGCTCGTGCCGGCTGTTACTCCACCTGTATGTGAAGCTTGGACATCCTGGACTTTAGTTGTATCTTCAATAATACGGATTGGAAGAAGCTGATGGTTTGTATATTGACCAACAATCCCTGTAATTTCCCCATATGTTTTTCCACTTACTAAACCTGAATCTCTTAATTTATCATAAATTGCAAAAGTGCCGGCTGCATCTGTTCCCGTGAAGTTTTGGCCAGACCCGGTAATCTCTACGTTCTTTAGAGTTACTAAACGAGATTCATTGTTTTCTGCAATACCTGCGCTTGTGATAACTTGCGGCTCCGGTATTGTTGAATTAGTCGGTGTACCTACAAGAGAAATATTCGTCAGCTGCTTCAGCCCGCTGTATTCAGCGACTTTACCTTGAACGGTAACAAGGTCTCCAACTTTTGCTGTAAGACTATCTACTGGGTAAATTGCAATCGCTGCACCCGTTTCATCCTGGATATGCGCTGTTGCTGTTTCCAGCTTTGCTGTGACTATTCCAGAAACGATTACTTCCTCATTAATTGCTTTATTACGTGCCTCTTCAATTGTGATGGCTGTTGGTGCTGTTTTGATTGTGTAGACAAATGTTGCAACTTCGCTATCGTCCAAGTCTGCTGCTGTCGCGAATGCCTTGATCGTCGATGATTCATTGATAACAATACCTGATGATGAATTATAAACTGTACTTTCTGTCGTCGGTTCAGAACCATCTGTTGTGTAATAAATTGTTGCACTCGGTGTAGCCGTTGTTAGCGTTACTTTTGTACCTGCATAAACTTCGCCGGTTGTTGGGGAAGCTTTGACAGTTGCTACTTGTGTCGGTTCTTCTGGATCAGGTGAATCATTACCAACAAACTGAATGAAACTAGGTGATTTTAATCCTGCGTGGTTACCAAAGTATTTTTCCAGCGAACCTGTTATTACTACTTTTTTACCAAGATTTCCAGGATTCGTTTTTAATCCGAATTCGGCTCTGAATGATGCTGGTAATTGAATGTAAATCATTTTCGTTACATCGCTTTCACCCGGAGTCTCCGCGATGGCGATATTCGTATCCGTTTCAGCTTCTACTACATAAGAGGTTTCACTTTTCGCAAAACCTACTATATAACCCTCTACTGTAACATCTGGTTTAGCTGAAGCTGCATCAAACTGACTGATTGCTTCACCAACCCCAATAGTACCTGTTGTTTCTGCCTTTATAATTGCAAAGTGAGGGAAAATCATGGAAACTACAAGTAAAAATGATAAAGCAATTTTGGAAACGTAATTGAGTCCACTTATCTTCATTTGTTTAGCTCCTTATGTTTTTTTGGCTAGTCATTTTGAATTTTCCGTTGGGCCTTAGTAAATCACTGTCTCGCCTTCAACTGTTAACCCATCAATATTAATATTTACATTTGGTGCATTAATAACGAGGTCACCTGCAATCGTCCCCGTTCCAGTTGGCGTCAATGAGTAGCTACCCGTTGCTTTAGGTTCTGTAATCGTCACACTTCCGGTTAATGTATGACCGTTGAAATCAAGATTCACAAGACTCGTCAAATTAATGTCCCCTGTTAATGAAGTCATCAATTTAATTGTGTCTCCATGTTTCGCTGTTTTTAGCGCTTGATTCAGTTCCGTTATAGTTCTTACGTTAAGCTTATTATCAATAACTGGCGGAGTAGGTGTCCCGCTCCCCCCACCAGTACTTGGTGTTCCTGGATTTGGTTTTGACGTGCTTGGCACATTCCCTATAATCACCTTAACTATTTGCGAAGCAATCTCAGCATAGTTTATAATAATTTTTTCTGCTGTTGAACCTGCAGGAATCGATAATTCATTTATTTTTAAGCCTGCACCTACCGTAATCTGAGCATTTGGATTATTAACTGATAACGTATTAACAATTCCTTTAACTTTTAACGCCAATTCTACTGCTGTTGTTAATAATATTTGACCGATCGTAGCATTCCCTTTAATATCAAGTTTTGCTGAGGATTCTACCGTTGCTTTTGTAACCGTCCCGTCTAGATTAATCAGTGTAATCTTTGCCGTTATAGTGATTTCATTTATTACTGTATCCGATACAATGGATACATCGTTACGCTTCACATATACTTTCCCTGCGCGGGAATTTTCTAATTTTACTTTAGTGCCTGATTTTCCATCTGCAGCAAATTTATTATTCATTGAAGCAATTGAACCGGCAACCTGATCATCAACAATTAAATCTCCCGTAATTTTTGCACCTTCAAACTCTACTTCTGTCAGTACAGCAGATGTGATCGTTGCATTACCCGTTACCGATACATTCCTTACCGCTGCATAATCTGCATTAATTGTTAACGAGTCGATTGTCGCAGTTGAATCCAATACGACACGAGATTCAGCTGTACCAGATTTATTTAGTGTTACATTATTAATTTTAGTCAGGACTCCGTTCTCAACAGTTGCTGTAATAGTAGCACCCGTTAAAGCGGTTTTATTTGTTTCAGTAAAGATAGAAGATATGGAAGAATGGAATGAATAGGTAGACCCGTTAATAACAATTCCTGATGCTTTATAATTTTCAACTTTAAATGTTACACTTTGAGCAGGTTGTGGCGTTTGGTTTCTTACTGCTTCTGCGCGTGTAATAAACGCAGCCATTTGTCCACGTGTTACATTGGAAGATCCATCAAATAATGTAGCAGTCTTACCCGTTGTTACATTGTTTTCAAATAAAGCACCAATTGCTTCCTTATAATCTATACGCACATCCGTGAAAGGAAGTGCATCTACATTTTCAGCTTTTAAATTTAAAGCATTGGCAATGATTTTTGCTACGTGATTACGCTGAATATTTGCTCCTTGACGGAATGTCCCGTCTTCATAACCATCGATAATCCCCGCCTGCTTCAGAGCTGCAATCGCTCCATAATACTGGTGGGATATTGGAATATCTTTAAATTTTGGATTGGTTACGTTTTTAGTATCTAGCTGCAGGACGCCCGCAATGATTTTTGCCGCTTGTCCACGAGTCAGGTTTTGTCCCGGCTTGAAAGTACCATCTTGAAACCCATTAATAATGCCCCGCTCACTTAAACTTTTGATAGCATCATAAAATTGATGAGTAGGTTTGACGTCACTAAAACTACTCGCTTCCGATACAGTCGGCGCAACTACTACAACTGCTGAAACAGCAACCGCCATTGCTGTTATTGCATTAAAATACTTCGAAGAATGCCTTTTACTCATAATTATAAAAATACCTCCACTTCGCTTTTGGAATTCTTTCAATCGAAAATATAGTAGAATTATCCTTACTGTAATTTCGATTAACAAAATAATTCTAACAGATTGGCGCATAAAACTATGTAAACTAATGTTAAAAATGTTTTTTTGAGTATAATTGGCTAGTGGCGAAAAAATTACATTAGTTAGAATTCACTAATAATTTGTGATAAGGTAATATTTATGAAAAGCAATTACCATAGAATAGTCGTAAAGGAGATTAATAATCATGAGAAATATTCCTTATGTTGTGGATGGTGACTGGTTAGAGGCACGACTGGAAGATCCAAACTTACGCTTAATAGATGCATCAACATTCTTAAAAATTCCTGAAGGAGAAGGATTTCCGGAGCTCTGGTCCGGCTTCGAAGCTTACAGGGAAGAGCATATTCCCGGAGCGGCTTATGCTGATTTATTGAAAGATTTCACTAACCCGGAAGGAAAGGCACCTTTTACAATTGCAACAAGAGAGCAATTTCTAAAAGCGGTAGAACCTTTAGGAATCACTGAGGAAACTTATGTAGTAATTTATGATCGTGGTCCACTAGTTAATGTCGATATAGTAGCATCTGACTGGTCGGCACGTTTGCGCTGGCAGTTGAAATATGAAGGCTTTGATAATGTAGCTGTACTCGACGGCGGATTCCACAAGTGGAAGCTTGATGGTCGTTCAACTGAATCAGGAATCGCCAACTATAATCCTGCGCCGTTTCCAGGAGAACGCCGCGAGCATTTGATTGTTACTAAAGAAGATGTAAAAGGAGCTTTAGGGGATGAGAATATTGTATTAATCAACAGTTTATCTGAGGCAGACTTCCGAGGTGAAACAACAACATACCCGCGCCCTGGTCATATTCCGGGAAGCAAGCATGCGTTCTTCGGATCTCACTCTAATCCGGAAACACGTTTACTGTACGATGATGCAACATTACGCGCTACCTTCGAAAAAATAGGTGCGCTAGATCCAAATAAACAGGTGATTACTTATTGTGGTGGCGGAATTGCTGCGACATGGAACGCATTGTTGCTGAACATGTTAGGGCAGGAAAATGTGGCGGTGTATGATGGATCGTTGAATGAGTGGGCGGCGGATGAGAGTTGTCCGTTGGTGACGGGATAAGTAAGGAATAAACTTCATATTATTATTTATAAAAGCCCCTTTTGTACAAAATAGCTGTTCCGATATATTAGAAATGTACAATTGGGGCTTTAAGTTTAGGTTACTCTATCTAGATGCATGAAAGCTTTATTTAAGCCTCTTCAATAATTGCTGTTTCTCTTTTCCATTTGGCAGCTCTCGTATAAGTTTCATCGCTAAGTTAAGATTAGCTTTTGTTTTTTTCTTCTCATAATTGGCAACACGGGTTTTCGCTTTAGCTGTATTAATGTTGACTGTTTTCTGAATTCTATTTCCCAGCAGTTCACGCTGTTTTTCATCAAATACCGATTGAATAGTCTTTACTGCTTTATTATAGTTTTTCAGTGTTTGGACTTTTTCATATGCTTTAATATTTGTCGTTGCTATTTTTACAGCAGCTTGTACTTGCTTTGCCAACTTTTCGAGTAGCTCAGACTTAATCGATGAATCTGGTAAACTATTAATGGAAAAGTTCGCATAACTGTATTGACTCTTAGTTGGCTGCTTTTCATATTGCGCCAAACTGTCAATTGCTTTTTTTGCAAATTCCTTGAGCGCCTCATTTAACGCTTCTTCTAAATCATTCTTCTTATTTAAAGAAGGTAATTTGTTCAGTTCTGCTTCAGCCTTTTTATAGTTATAGACTGTTTTATTTTTAATAAAGGTTGTGACAGCGTTTGTTGCCGGTTCCAGTAACCTCTCAATAACAGCATCAACTTCTTTTTGCTTTTGGAATCTTACATCAGTAGCAGCCAATTTCGCTAATAGTGCTTTAAAAT
Source organism: Solibacillus sp. (assembly GCF_040273735.1). Classification (NCBI taxonomy): domain Bacteria; kingdom Bacillati; phylum Bacillota; class Bacilli; order Caryophanales; family Caryophanaceae; genus Solibacillus; species Solibacillus sp. The sequence goes on from NZ_JBELZM010000009.1 coordinate 137,552, forward strand.
CATTCAAATGCTGTCCAGTAGGATTTTTTTCAAAATTACCTAATAATTGATCGATTTCTTTAATAATCGTTTGCTCTGCTTTATTTCGTTCATTTTTTAATGCCAGTTTTTCAATCGAATCAGGCATTGAATCAATTTTTTTATTCAAAGCCTCTGCAGATATTCCACTCTTCAAAAGCTCCTCTACAACTCGCACATTCGGAAGTCTGAATTTAGGCAGCCCATACCCGTACAAAGCATCGAAACCTGCATCTCCTAAATCATCGGTAATATATCGCAAACCTTCCCGCAATTCAGTAGGTGTTGCATACGGATATTGTTCCATTAATAATGCTAGCATTCCCGTTATATGTGGTGTTGCCATCGATGTACCATTGTATGTAGCATATTGACCATTCAAATATGTACTGTAAATTTCTTCTCCCGGTGCTGCAAAATCATTCATATCGCCCGTTCCGCTAAAAGAAGAACGATTAAAATAAGGATTAATCGCCGCTACTGATATCACTTCTTCATGACGTGCCGGGTAATTAATGGTATTACCCGTCCCGTTGTCATTTCCTTCGTTGCCACTTGCCGCAACGATCAGTAAACCATGTTCAGATGCCTTCTTAATTCCTTCATGTAAGGACTGCGCATATTCCAAATCTCCAAAGCTTAAATTAATAATGTCCATATGATTATCGATCGCCCAATCAATTGCCTGCAACACAACCCGAACATCACCGACCCCATCACTCTTTATTGCCTTCACAGCATAAACTTCAGCATTTGGAGCAACTCCAGCAACGCCAACTCCATTATGCTTTCCTGCAATAATTCCTGCCACATGCGTACCATGGCCATGGTCATCATCATAGCTTTCCCCTACAAATGATCTCCCACCAGCAATCGTCAGATCCGAATGGTTTGCTACCCCCGAATCAATGATAGCAATTTTAACTCCCTTACCTGTATATCCATGACTCCAGCTATTTTGTAAATCCATTGCCTTCAAATTCCACCGCTCTAATTCAGCGGAAGACAAATTCGCTACTTTGAATTGATTTTGAAGAGTGAATTGTTGGTTTTCTTCGTAAAATTCGATATGCCCTTCATACTTCAGATTTTTTAATTGCTCATTTGAAATTTTTATTGTCAACATCGGTAAATACTCAAACTCTTCCATGACAGCATCAGCCTGTCGGATAATTAATTGTTTGCTTGCTTCTGAATGATATTTTACGATAAAACTTTCTTCTGATTTTGCTAAAGATGCTTCTGCTGCAAGCAAGGAAATTACAGGAAGTATCCCTATACATAGAAGTCCAATTAACAGTATTTTTCTCATGCTTTCACTCCGTATATTTCAATTCTTATACTTCATTCCAATATAATATATATCGATAAAGAAAATGGTAAGTTAACAAAATAGTGAAATATAATAATAAAAAACTCAAACCGTATATTTCCCAATAAAAAAACCAATCGTTTACCTTTCAAACGATTGGGTTATTACTGCAATAAATTTAGAACAAGTTAAAAGATATGTGATGGTTGCATCATTATAAAAGATAATTAACTAATTTCTCCATCGCTTCTTCCGCCTGTTCCTTAGAATCCTTCACAACGCCAAAATAAAACTTACATTTTGGCTCCGTTCCTGAAGGTCGAATGGCAATCCAAGATTTATCCTCTAATATAAACTTCAATACATTTTCTTTCGGCAAATTGATTGGCCCAGTAGTACCGTCCTGTAATGTTGCGATACCTGTTAAGTAGTCCTCAATACGTACAACCGTTACCCCTGCAATTTCATTGGGCATATTTAAACGGTAGTTATTCAAAATTGCTTTCATTTGTTCTTGACCATCTTTGCCTTCGAATGTTTTAGAGACTAAGGCTTCCTTATAGTAGCCAAATTGTTCATACAAATCTTCTAATGCATCAAGTAATGTTTTTCCTTGTGTCGAATAATAGGAAGCCATTTCTGCAACTTTTAAAGAGACTTGGACCGCATCTTTATCACGAGCAAATGTCTCTATTAGGTAACCGTAGCTTTCCTCATAACCAAACAAGTATGTATGAGCTTGAGTCATTTCAAACTCCGTAATTTTTTCTGCGATATACTTAAAGCCAGTTAAAGTATTAACTGTTGCTACACCGTAATAAGCAGCAATAGCAGCACCTAGTTCTGATGTAACAATCGTTTTTAGCATTGCTCCATTGGTTGGGAGTGTCCCAGTCTCTTGCTTTGTTAGCATAATATAATTTAATAATAGCGCACCAAGTTGATTCCCTGTAAGCAGTTCATATGATTCACCTTTACGAACAGCTACCCCTAAACGATCTGCATCAGGATCGGTCGCCAGCAATAAGTCTGCCCCTACTTTGTTTCCTAGCTCGATAGCCATGGAAAAGGCAGCTGCTTCTTCCGGATTTGGATACAGAACTGTTGGAAAAGCACCATCTTGTACGGCTTGTTCCTCAACAACATGCACTTCATTAAATCCAAATTTCTTTAAACCTTTTACTACCGGAACCAGTCCTGCCCCATGTAAAGGCGTGTAAACAAGTTTCATATTATAATCAATGGCATTGTTATTTTTTAAAGTTAATAAGTTATTCATAAATTTTTCATCTAGGTCTTCCAAAATCCAATAAAACAATCCCTTATGCTCTAGCTCATTAACTTCTGTCACTTCAATTTCAAAAATATCACTAATTTGATTCATGTGCTCGATAATTGCATTTGCTCCGGTCGGCACTAGCTGGGCACCGTCCTCACCGTAAACTTTGAAACCATTATACTGCTTTGGATTGTGACTCGCCGTAATGACAACACCTGCAAATGCATTTAACTCACGTACTGTAAAAGATAATTGCGGTGTTGGTCGTGCCTCTTTATATACATAGGAAGTAATGCCATGTGCACCTAATACACGCGCTGTTTCCACCGCAAAATCATATGAAAAATGACGCGTATCGTAAGCAATCGCAACACCACGCTTTTTCGCTTCTTCTCCATTCGAGGAGATATAGCGTGCCAAGCCCTCTGCTACTCGACGGATAGTATAGATGTTCATGCGGTTCGTACCTGGGCCTAGGATTCCCCGCATGCCACCTGTCCCAAATGATACATATTGGTAGAAATGATCTTCTATTGCTTTATCATCTGTCATAAGTTTCGATAACTCATCGGCCAAATAAATGGGAAGTTGTTGTTGCTGCCAATGATTAAAAAGTTCCAGACTCATCATTTATTTCTCCTTTAAAAGCTCTAGCATTTTGCGTTTATATGCTTCTACACCTGGTTGATCAAATGGATTTACTTGTAATAAGCAGGCGCTCATCGCACAAGCTTTCATGAAAAAGTAAATTAAATAACCCAAATGATATTCATCAAGTTTCGGAAGCTCTAATTGAATAACCGGAACTCCGCCTTCTGCATGGGCTAGTGCCGTACCTTGTTTTGAAATAGCATTTATCTCATTAAAGGTACGGTTCGATAAATAATTTAAGCCATCTTCATTCCGTTTATCAAACGGTACTTGAAAGTCTCCTTCAATCTCGTGAAAATGAAGGAGTGTTTCAAACATAATCGGACTCCCATCTTGAATAAATTGACCGATTGAATGTAAATCCGTTGAGAAATTAACTGTTGAAGGATATAACCCTTTCTTTTCCTTTCCTTCACTTTCACCAAATAGCTGTTTCCACCATTCATGGAATTTGTTTAATCCAGGCTCAAATGACGCGAGCAATTCAATCGAATAGCCTTGTTCATATAAAATATGGCGCATGACCGCATACTTGTACGCATCATTATTGGCTAAATCCGAGTCTGAAAGCACTTCTGTTGCACGTTTTGCACCTGCCATTAAAGCACGGATATCTACCCCTGCAACTGCAACTGGTAATAAACCAACCGGTGTTAATACTGAATAGCGTCCACCGATGTTTGATGGAATGACAAATTGACGGTAGCCCGCATTATCCGCAATTCCCTTTAAAATCCCCTTATCTGCATCGGTCGTTACGATAATTCGTTCTGAAGCCTTCTCTCCATATCGCTCTTCCATATATAGTCTCATCACACGAAACGCAAGTGCTGGCTCCATCGTTCCACCCGATTTAGAAATAACGTTAACATAAACCTGTTTTTTTTCTAAATAGGATAAAAGCTCTTTAATGTAAGCCCCGCTCATATTAAGGCCCACATAAACAATTTCAATGCCATTTTCAGCTAAGCCGAAGTATGGCTTTAGTGCTTCTTGAATAGCTCGCGCACCTAAAAATGATCCCCCTACTCCAACTACAACAAGTACGTCTGCACAAGCCCGAATTTCTGATGCCACACGCTCTATTGAAACTAGTAATTCATGTTGATTTTGAATAGGTGAATCAATCCAACCTGTTAAATCAAATTGAGGTAAGGCTTGATGAATATCCCTTACTTTATATTTATATTTATAAATGTCCTTTTCTTCTAATGAACAATTTATTAGTGTCGTTTTAAGCTTTTCAACTTGCATTATAAATTCCCCATTTAATGTAAAATACCGGAATATCCCTATCAAACATTCCACAAATATAAAACCCTAAATAATCACCGTACAAAATGAATTATTTAAGGTCAAATTTTAATTATTAATCCATTAGTTCTCTTGCTTTAGATAAAATAAATTTTTTTATATCTTCATGTAACTCTTCTCGTTCTAAGGCAAAATCAATTGTAGTTTTTATAAACCCTAGTTTTTCTCCTACATCGTATCTTTTCCCTTCAAATTCATAACCATATACTTTTTGTTCAGAATTCAATTTTTCAATAGCATCTGTTAATTGAATTTCTCCACCCTTGCCTATCTGTTTTTCTTCTAAAAAGGGGAAAATCTCTGGTGTAAGTATATATCTACCTATTATCGCCAGATTAGAAGGTGCTTCTACTAATGTAGGTTTTTCTATAAATTGTCTTACCTCCATCAAGTTTGAATTAGTATTAAGTGGATTAATTATTCCATACTTATGAATATCTTTATCTTCAACCTGCATTATACCTATTACACTAGATTGCACTTTTTCATATTGATTTATTAATTGTTTTATACAAGGCTGTTCACTCTTTACAATATCATCACCTAAAAGAACTGCAAAAGGTTCATTACCAATAAACTTTCTGGCGCACCATATGGCATGTCCTAAACCTAACGCTTCTTTTTGTCTAATATAGTGAATTTCAACATTCGCCGATTCTTTAACTTTTTTTAAATCCTCAAATTTACCATTGTTAATTAAATTATGTTCTAACTCCCATGCGCTGTCAAAATGATCTTCGATGGATCTCTTTCCTTTTCCCGTAACAATTAAAATATCCTCAATCCCTGCTGCTATAGCTTCCTCCACAATATATTGAATTGTTGGTTTATCTACAATCGGCAACATCTCTTTAGGCATTGCTTTAGTTGCAGGTAAAAATCTTGTTCCTAAACCTGCTGCTGGTATTATAGCTTTTTTTATAGTACCCAATATAATCATCCTTTACTTTAGTCGAACACCCTCTGCTTTTATAACACTGAACACAGTAAACCAAATTATCTTCAGGTCAAAAAATATATTACTATTTTTCAGATAGATATAATCATATTCAACTTTTTTCTCATCTGTAATTAAATCTCTCCCCATTACCTGAGCATAACCTGTTAATCCTGGTCGTATAGAGCTTATACCAAGTTCATCCCTCATTGCGATAAGATTATATTGGTTATACAGTGCAGGTCTAGGTCCAACAATGGACATGTCACCTTTTAAAATATTAAATAACTGTGGCAACTCATCCAGGCTTGTTTTTCTTAAAAATTTACCAACCTCAGTTATATACGCAGCAGGATTTCCTAAATCTTCAGTTGAAACATTAGGTGTATCTATCTTCATTGTTCTAAATTTATATATATTAAATAGTTTTCCATCCTTACCAACTCTTTTTTGTGTAAATAATATTGGTCCTTTTGTATCTGCTTTTATCACTAAAGCAATAAATATCATTGGAATTATAAAAATAACTATTGCTAGTAAACTACTTATTAAATCAAAGAAACGTTTCATAATTTTAATTGAGTCCCTTTCCCTTCTGTAATAGCAATAGCTTGCTGAAAATTATATCTTTGATAGCTGTTATCAGCATAAAATGATAAGCTAGGCTCATAGTATAAATCTCCAAATACTTTACTGTAAATATTGGTTTTCCCAATACAAATCTTTAATATAGAGGCCCCAATAACCGTAGTGTATTTTTTTTTATTATGTACTTTGGCAATCTCGTTTACCATATCCATTGTATTAATATATTGTGGATCTTGCGGATGAAAAGTCCCCGTGGCTCTGTGTACAATCAATTGTTTAATAAACTCAGTTAAATTACCTATAAATATCATACTTCTTTGGTTTTCTATAAAGGGAAAAATCTTAGTTTTAATACTTAAATTCCTTAAAAGTGCATAGTTCCCAGGGCAATCCGGTCCGTAAACCATAGGTGGGCGTACAATAGCTACATTAAAGGATTCATCATGTAAAGTCTGTAAAATTCCCTCTGCAATTAGTTTACTTTTACCATAATAACTAATTGGATTTATCAAAGTTTTGTCTGAAATTTCACCTTTCACTTTTCCAAATACGGCCATTGTACTAAAAAATATAAAATGTTTTACTCCAGCTTCCTTTGCCATCTTTGCTAGCTTTTCAGTAACCTTTGTATTCACATTCATATAATCTTTTTCAACATAATTTTTCTCATTTTTATGTACTAAGCCTGCTAAATGCACAACAACATCAACCCCAGTTAACATTGAATCTTCAAAATTATCTTTAATACTTCTTTTATTGATAATATAGTTGCTATTTTGGGATTTTAAGTAATTGTATAAGTAGTTTGCAATATAACCTGTCTCTCCTGTAATAAGTATATTCATGAAAAAACTCCATTATTTTGAATTAATTTTATTTAATTATGACATATATACAAACGGAAAGCCAACTTCAATGAAGTTGGCTTTCGTTATTATAAGTAATGTTTTTTCACAGCATTTATTGCATACATCATAAAATAACACGAAGATTTCCATACTGGGATATTCTCTGATTTACGATAAACAACCCACATCTTCTTGGCTACATTTAGTTTATTGCTAGAAGCAGAATTTCCGACAATTCTATATTTCGCTAAAACTTCTTGATAACAATATGCCGTTTCGCCATTCTTTAAGACCTTTAGCCATAGCGCCGTGTCTTCCGGCTGTAAATCAGGCATTTGTATCTTGCCTAATTTTTCAATGTTTAAAATTACGGTCAAACAGCCAATAGTTGTATTTCTCAAAAGTTGCTCGTAATTAATTGTTGATGGACATATAACTTTTCGGTTTATGTCTTCTCCCTGTTCATCAATCATTTCATAATTCGTGAATGTAAAATTATAATTATTCTCTTCCATAAAAGCTATTTGTTTTTCAAGCTTTTCTGAATGCCACAAATCATCGCTATCTAAAAAAGCTACATACTTTCCATTAGCCTTTTGGATACCAAAATTTCTTGCTAATGCAGCCCCTGAATTTTTTTCTAATTTGTATACATTAAATCTCGAATCATTAACTATTGCATTTTGAATCAATTCTAATGAATCATCTTTTGAACAATCATCAACAATAATCATCTCATAATTTTGAAACGTTTGATTTTTCACAGAATTAATTGATTCTAAAATAAACCTTTTACTATTATAAGAAGGTGTAATGATAGAGACCAATGGTTGTGTCATGTAATCACCTTATCCACTTATAGAATTGTAATTTTCTATAAGTTTATTTTTTGAATGTTCCCAACTAAATTGGGGGTATATTAATTTTGCATTTTGTCCCTTTTCCAACAATTCTATTTGATTAATCCCGCTAAACGCTTGCTTTAAACTTACTACATCAAATTTTGTAACATACCCAATGTCGTACTTATCTACAAATAAATCAATAGACGTATTTTCAGACACAATACATGGCTTCCCAAGATACAGTGCTTCATAAAGCTTATTAGGAGACGCTATCTGATTATGCTGATAAGTTGGATCATAAACCATATAA
>NZ_JBELZM010000010.1:0-143346 GCF_040273735.1 Solibacillus sp.
GGTTACCCGTTAAAATTCCCATCATTACACTTCCCTTCAAAATTAGGTGTATTTCATACAACGGTAGTATGAGCATTTAAAGTGTTTTAATTCATATATAAATGAAAAAAATACATGACATCTTCCTTATTTTATAAATGACAAAAAAATAAGACGCTTGCTACAGAATAGCAAACGTCTTATTTGAAATCATTTTTATGTATAAAGTGGTAAGTCAATCAGTAACGAGTAGTGTTGAAGTAAACGGGATTTACTTCAACTCGTTAATGAAATAAAGCTAATTTTATAAATCAGTTAGTAGGACCTTGAACTCTTTTGTAAATTTCTTTTTCGATATCTTCTTTTGGCTTTTTAAGCGCGATTTCCAAGACATCTAATATAATTGTGGATAGTTGCTGTAAAATTTGGGAGTCTTGAGATGTAATTTTTTTCTCGTCTTTTTGTAATTCCAAATCTTTTCGTAGGAGTGTATTCATTAACTGGGCAGCTTCTAGATGATTATTCGCACTTAAGATTTCTGCGTGGTTTCGTTGACGGTTTGTACTACGGTCATTCCATTCGCTTGGTTCATTCGAAAAACAATCCATAATTTGAACTGCTTCATCATAGCTCAATATTTTTTCAAGTTGTGAGTTTTTACTCTCAACTGGATGATATAGTGTTACTCCCGGTCTTATTTTTGATTGCATAACATAGTAAAGCATAGGTTCTCCTGTGAAGTTTTGTTCTATAATACCATCGATTTGGCAAATGCCATGTGATTTATAAAACGTTAAGTCACCAATTTTATACATATATACGCCTCCGGAAAAAGTTATAACATTAATAATAAAGTAATTTATTATTTAAGTCAACTAAGTTGACTTAAATGCCCTATTAGTATCGTGAACTTGAATTAATATATTAGCTTTAGTATGATGCTTGAGAATATTTAAGAATTATGTTGATAGAAAGAAGGGGGAGAAGCAATGATTGACTTTATAGAATTATTGTATCGCCAACATAAACAGTTACGCCAAAAGGCAGAAATTATGTGGAATGAAAATAATGACCTTCATATAACGAGTTCGGAATGGTTTGTACTGAAAAACATATATGAGGGCTATGTAACGGTACCCGAATTAGTAAAACAATTAGACATTTCAAAGCAAGGGGTTCATAAATTTGTGACTTCCTTACAAGAAAAAGAATTAATTACGACCGAATTAATAAAAGGCTCAAAAGTTCAAAAGATGGCTCATTTGACCGAAAAGGGAGTCGTTATTTTTAATGAAAGCAAAAAAATGGAGCTTGAAATAGAAAAGATGGTAAGGAACACGATCGGGGATAAAGAATATGAACTGCTGTTGGAAATGCTCAAAAAGCCGCTCCTGAAAATTTAAATCCGATAATTACGAAATGAAGACTACTGAAAAACCGCACGAAAGAAAATTTTCCTTCATGCGGTTACTTTAATATGTTTTATAAATCTTATTTAAAAGAACCTTCAAATACAATTTCGTTTAACGGACGTCGACCTGATGGTGTTTCACGATCCTGTAATTCAGGAGACAGCATTTCTTTGTCGCCTTTGTAACCAATTGCGATTGCTAAATGCACATCAAACGTATCAGGAATGTCAAACGCCTCTTTCGCCACATCTTTATAAATACCGCTCATTGGATGTGTGATTAAACCTTCCTTAGCTGCCTGAAGTGACAGGAAGCCCCATGCTGTCCCTGCATCAAACTCATGTGAACCCTTTGTATTGTCAGAAACAACTAATACTAAAACAGGAGCACGTTTTGCCCATACTAAGTTACCTTCCATTAGAACGGGATGGAATTTAGCTAAATCCTCTTCTGTTTTCGCTACGATAAAACGCCAAGGTTGGTTGTTGCCTGCTGAAGGGGCCCATCGTGCTGCTTCAAATAGACGGTTTAATACATCGTCGGCAACAGGAGTGTCTGCATAGGCACGTGGTGACCAACGATTTAAAAATACTTCAGAAATGTCGTGCTCCGCTGTTCGAAATTCTTTTGCTTGTAATACCATGAAAAAATCCTCCTATTTCTATGTAATACATCTTCTATATTAACCAACGCTAAAATATAATTGCAAATAAAATGCTTACAAAAAGTAAGTAAATAATTTTTAGTCAGCTAATGTAGATTATTAGTGAAAATATGCATATATCCATAATTAAATGATGAGGCAGATAAAGTTGAGTTTATAGTAGACAAATACAAATATTTGCTATATACTAAGGTCAATGAGATAGTTATAAGACATTAAATTCACCTATTACAAAAAGTATTTCGTGGTTTAGTTGGTACTTTTTGTAATATGTGAATTTTTTTCTTTTTGAAGAATTGCGATCTTATTAAATTTAATTAATTGGAGGTCATTTAAATGACACAAGGTACAGTAAAATGGTTTAACTCAGAAAAAGGTTTCGGTTTCATCGAAGTTGAAGGCGGTTCTGACGTATTCGCTCACTTCTCAGCTATTCAAGGCGACGGTTTCAAAACTCTTGAAGAAGGTCAAAAAGTTGAGTTTTCAGTAGAAGACGGTCAACGTGGACCACAAGCTACAAACATCGTAAAACTTTAATTTTAATGATGTAATGATAAAAGAGGGGTCCTTTCATTAGGATCCCTCTTTTTTGGGGTGTTTTCAGACAAAAATTAAGCAGTTCAAATTTATGGGGAGTAAATTTGAACTGCTATTAATTTTGCTTATTTTTAAAGCTTAGCCGACTAAGTTATGCTTGACCACTTCATAAGCTTGGCAAATATTTTTGTAAGCATTTTTATTCGCGGCAATCATTTCAACTGCAATTTCATATAAGTCAGAAGAGTCTGTTGTAACTAAATCGTTCAGTACAGCTGCTTCCATTTTTTCTACAAATGATAAGATTTCTGTATTCATTATTCCATCTCCGAATCTGTTAGTTGTTACTATAAATATACAGTAAACAGACGTCTGACTTCAAAGGGGGTGGGGGTGAAAATGGGTCAAATTTTTAAAGTTTGACGATAAAATGAACTTAACAAATTTTAGCTCTTTGAAAGCGTTTTTCTAATAATTGTCTAAATATTACATAAAAAAACTGTTTCAAAAGAGTTTTTCTGAAACAGTTTTTTATCAATCTTAAAGGTTTACTACATCGGAAAACACGGCATCAATACCAAGTGATTCCATTTGCCGGGCTATTGCTGCATTATTTACAGTATAAGTTCTGACGATCATTCCGTTCTTAATCGCTTGCTGAACAATGGAGCGCATCCCATAGTAATAGGGGATATGTATAGCATCCGTGCCAAACTTATTTACATATTCCTCTAAGTTTACAATAAGCGAAGCGAATAGCAGCGCGGTTTTCACATTTGGCATGATTTGCTGGAAACGCGCAATGCTTTCATGATTGAATGAAGAAATAATGACACGATCTTCTAAATTAAAGGTATGAACTTCATTTGCAATGAGCGCTTCAATCCCTGGGTATTCAAAAATGTCCGATTTTATTTCGATATTGATTTGAAAAGGGGTTGATTTAAAAACAGCCAAAGTTTCCGCTAATGTAGGTATTTTTTCACCTGCAAACGCCGGAGCAAACCAAGAGCCATAGTCGAATGTTCGCAGCTCTTCCAGTGTCATATCCTTCACATAGCCTTTACCTGTAGAAGTACGGTCAACTGATTCATCATGAATAACGACTAACTGGTTGTCCTTTGTAAGATGGACATCAAATTCAATTCCCCAAATATCCATTTTAGCGGCTTCCTGGAAAGCAATCATCGTATTTTCAGGGTAGTTGGCACTGTACCCACGGTGAGCGAGAGTCTTCATTTAATTCACTTCTCCTATTTTTCGCAAGCAATTCCGTCTTTATCGCGATAGCTTTTTGCATTTAATTTGTAAAGCTCGGCTGATACGAAAGGTTTATATTTTGTTTTGCCGCCTTTGTTCGTTGTTTTAGCATCTTTTGCAACGCCGCCTTTGTATACCTTATTTAATTCTGTACAGTTTTTATAAGCGACTGCTTTTGTAGCTGCTTCTGCTTCTATTGCCGAAAATGAGAAACCGCTTATTAAAACAGCTCCCATTAATAATCCTGAAATATAATTTTTCATTGAAAAAATCCTCCATAAACAGTATTTTCCAGTATTTTAACATATAAAAAAGCGAATTCACAAGGGAGGTAGTGAATTCGCTTTGGACTAACCCATAATATTATAACCGCTATCGATATAAATCGTTTCGCCTGTCACACCGCGGGAAAGGTGGCTTAACATCACAATTGTCATGTCAGCTACTTCTTCCTGATTTGTGTTGCGTTTTAACGGAGATGTTTCTTCGATTTTGTGCAGAATCTGATTGAAGCTTGGAACACCTTTTGCAGCTAATGTACGGATGGCACCGGCAGAAATTGCATTTACACGAATATTTTCCGCACCAACATCGGCTGCCAAATAGCGCATTGATGCTTCCAGTGCTGCTTTAGCAACGCCCATTACATTATAGCCGTCAAGAACACGCTGTGCGCCTAAATAAGACATCGTTACGATAGAACCGCCTTCTGTCATGTAAGGTTTTGCAGCTTTTGTTACAGCGATCAGCGAATAGGCACTTGTATCTTGTGCAAAGGCATAGCCATCACGTGTTGTTTCGACGAATCGATTGTGCAGATCTTCGGCGTGAGCGAAGGCAACAGAGTGGATAATGCCATGAATCACTTTAAATTGCTCACCGATTTGATTGAATGCTTTTTCAATGCTTTCGTCGTTGTTTACGTCACATTCAATAACTGTTGCATTGTGCTCTTCGTAATTTGTTAATAGTTTTTCGATTTTTCCTTTTGAACGTTCTTTACGATATGTGAAAATAACATTTGCTCCGACATCAAATAGTCGTTTCGCGATGCCCCAAGCAATACTGCGCTCATTGGCAACACCCATTACGACAATATTTTTCCCTTTTAATTGTAATAAATCCATAACGACACCCCTAAAATGATTAGTTAATATTAGTACCTACTACTAATATTAACTATAACATCTCATTTATAGATTCGCAATGAGAAAAAAAGAGCAAAATAAAAAACGACCCTTTAAAAGGAATCGTTTCGTATGTTTGTATACTATTCGAATTTTAATGAGTCGCCGTCAAATGTTTCATCTGCAACTTTAATAGAGTCTGTTGGACAGCCTTCAAATGCATCTTGCATATCTTCTAGTAGATCTTCTGGAACTTCAGCAGTACCCATGTTATCATCTAAAATAACGAAAGCGATTCCTTCATCATCATAATCATAAATATCCGGTGCAGCAGCGCCACAAGCGCCACAAGCGATACAAGTATCTTTATCTACGATAGTATATTTTGGCATTGTTACCTCTCCTTTATCCGTTCGTTTCCATAAAGCTCTTACTTATTCTAATGGTGTTTTCGGCACTTTTCAACAGTTAAAACATTATATCTATAGAATTTCACTGAATTGTAGAATCCAATGGTATAAAGCTTTTCTCATAAAAGGTGTTTCAACTGATTTCATTGTATCATATTTAACCGTATTCAAAATCGTATTCACACCGTATTAAATTTTCCATGAATTTTTTAAACTTCTGCACAGCAACTTCCTGTGATTTTTTTGATACATGGGCATAGATGTTCATAGTAATTTTTGCATCCGCATGTCCTAAATGATTTTGTACTTCTTTAATACTTGCGCCAGCTTCAAATAATAAACTGCTATGGGGATGTCGTAAACCATGTGTAGTGATTTCATTTAAATTATATTTTGCATGAACGCGTACAATCCACTTTCTAATTGTAGAAGGTTGGAGGTGCGTTTTTTTTGTATTTCTAAAAAATACTGATTTTAGCTTGCAGGGTATTGAAGTTGAAGTCTGATTTAAAATAATCCATTTGCTGATATTTTTCCATTCTTTCAAAATGGCCACAACTTATAGTTTTGGTGAAGTACAATTATTATTGTGAATTCCAGTAGTGACAATCATTTCCATTCGCATTATGATTAAGGTGGATGGGAGGTAAAGTTATGAGTGTAATCTTACGTTTAAGTAATGGCGAAAAGATAGATATGAAAGTCACCCTTGAGGAATTTGAAGAAATGTATTTGAAAGATGACGGTTGCTTTCATTCTGGTTATATAAGATTCGTGTTAAATGAGGGGAAAGAAGAGCTATCTGAATTAATATTTACAAACCACATTGTATCTATAGAAGAAGTAAAGTGATATTCACGGTCGCATCCAATCGGGTATGGAGATAGCCCTAATAAAGCAAATGTATCGCCACAGGTTCAATACGGCCTTTATAACTATATAGCAACGTTACGTGTGAAATGTTGCAGATAGATTAGATACGCATATAAAAGAGCTTGCTCAACCCGAGTAGGCTTTTTTGATTTTGGATATTCGGCACGGTTCCCGAAATTCGTGATTCGCACCATCTTGCAAATAATGACGTTGTTTTGAATGGTTTTTGCTCTTAAAAAAAGATTGTAGCGTAATAGCAGCATTCATAATTTTGCCCCCAGCAACGTCTTAAAAAATAAACCATAGTCAAAGTCGTAATCAATTTTATTTGATATGCTTTATAAAGCGTTGAAAATACTGATATAATTGGCTTTAAGAAAATTCGTGCCATACTTTTCAACCTATTAATACGAAAATGAGGGATTTGATATGCTAATCCAACAAATTCTTTTAAAAATTTTACATACTTTTCAACAGGAACGTACTGTTTCCGCAGCCTATCATTTATTGAAAGGGAAGCGATCAGGGCAGACAATACATGATGTGGGACTCTTTAATTTATATTCCTACTTTGGACTGCTCCCGAAACTAGCTCGTCATAAATTTGATGAGCAAATTGATCTCTTGTTTGCCAAGAATATTATTATAATAGAGGAAAACGGTTTTTATACAATGACCGAACAAGGAAAACAACTTGCCTCACAACCTGTGCCTATTTCTTTTGATGGCTGGCATTACCGTGGCAATGAACATATGTTTTTCGGCAGGCTTTCGCTTATTATCCAAAGTCTGTCACATCAGCTCCATCATAAAAAAGCGTTTATACCAATTGAAAGAAACGAACAGACACAGCAATGGGTACGCCAATTTTTAGTGCGTCACCATTATCAGAACGGCTTGCTGCAACAAGCAATTTACACAGAAATATCGGCAAGTTTATCTGAAATTGCAATGGAAGAAAACATGAAAGATATACTCATGTATCGATTAACCGGCTATAATGAACCGGGATTTACGTGGCAGCAACTTGCATTTGGCTATAATATGCAGGAAATGGATGTACAACTGCACTACATCAGCGCATTGCATACTTGGTTGAACGTATTGAACCGTGAAAAAATACAATACCCGATACTTAATGAAATTATGCAAAATATCCGTGTGGAAGTAGTGTTGACTGCTTCCACAAACTTAACCGCCCAGTTATACAAAGCGGGGAGAACACTGGAAGAGATCAGTCATATTCGTCGATTGAAAATGAGTACGATTGAAGATCATATTGTCGAACTTGCTATGAATGAACCGAACTTTTCTATTGAGCCATTTGTAACAAGTGAAGAACAGAAACAAATACTGGATGCAGTTGAAGATTATGATACGAAACGATTAAAAACATTGAAGGAATTACTGCCGCAGCTAAGCTATTTCCAACTGCGGCTGACGTTGGCGAAAGGAGCGACACCAAAATGAATTTACAAAGGGCTTTGAAGCAATATTTCGGCTATGATGCATTTCGCCCAGGTCAAGAAGAGATCATCATTAATATTATTGATGGCAAAGATGTTGTTGCCATTTTACCGACCGGGATGGGAAAATCACTTTGTTACCAGCTGCCGGGCTATTTATTTCAAAAACCGGTTCTTATTGTGTCGCCACTTTTATCGCTCATGCAAGACCAGGTGGATCAGTTAAAGCAAATGGGGGAAAAACGGGTTGTGGCATTGAATTCCTTTTTAACTCCAGAACAGAAAAAGTATGCACTTCACTATTTGGAAGAATATCGATTTATATTCGTATCACCAGAAATGCTGTTGCAGCCTCAAGTAAAGGCGAGAATTCAGGGAATGGAACTTTCGTTAATAGTTGCGGATGAAGCACATTGTATCTCACAATGGGGATTTGATTTTCGACCGGACTATTTACGGATTGGCGAAATATTATCGGAATCGAAGCGTCCGCCTATACTTGCGTTATCAGCGACAGCAACAGATACGGTTTTGGCAGATATCCAATCTTATTTAAAAATGAATTCACCTTTTCACTATATGCACGCTGTAAACAGGGATAATATCCATCTTGTGAAAAAGCTGTTCTCAGAGCGTGAGGAAAAGATTGAATGGATTATTGAACATGTTAAAAATACAGCCGGCCCGGGCATAATTTATACGCAATCTAGGTCAAAAGCAGAGGCGATCAGTTTACAGCTTCTAGAGCAAAATATTTCGGCAGCCGCCTATCATGCCGGGAAGGAAGCTCAGGACCGCCAATTTATACAGCAGCAATTTTTAGCTGGTCAGCTGGAATGGATTGTTGCGACAAATGCATTTGGGATGGGTGTCCATAAAGAAAACGTCCGTCAAGTCATACATGAAACAATGCCTGCAACATTGTCGAATTATATGCAGGAAATTGGGCGGGCTGGCCGCGATGGCGAGAAAGCAGTTGCCTTTTTGTTGTATTGTGATGGTGATGAGCAATTTGCAAAATTTATCGCGTCAGAAGATTTGCCAAAAAATATACATGTGGACAGATACGCAGAAGTGATAGCTGCCGGGGAACACCCTCAGACATTACTTGCTAACGGAGAAATGTCAGAAGTGGTTTTCCGTGTTTTAAGTTATTGGCTGGCCCGGGAATCAGCCGAGGAAGTAAAGAGCCGGATGCTGAATTTACAGATTAAAAAATTTGAAGAGGTACAGCTTGTGTTAATGCTTATTGAACATTCGGATTGTATGCGGAAGCAAGTAGTTCAGTACTTTGGTCAGCAATTAACAGAGCATCAGGAAAATTGTTGTTCCAACTGTGGAATCGAACTGTCGCAAATTGTTGAAGAAAGAGATATTTCAAAAACTATGATTAAAATGACAAATTGGCAACACCGTCTCAAGAAAATATTGTTAATAAACTCTTAATCTACTAACGAACCGTTTACTTTTATGTAGAAATTGGTCATAATAAAGTTATAATTTTTAGTAGTTGGAGGGGTGCAGGCCATGACAAAAGAAGATTACCGGGAGAAGGTAGAGGAGCATCGTCAAGAGATTGACCTACATAACGAGTCAGGTACAAAAATGTCACGTGTTAGCCGACATCGAAAGAAAAACGGAAAAAAACAAACTAACCCAATTATGACGGTTTTAACAGTTGTCTTAATTTTTATACCATTAGTTATTTTAGCATATGTGTGGTTGATCTATGAACCGAACACATCTGCAAGTGAAAACGTAAACGTGGATAAGAAAGACGACTTAGTAGTGGAGATTCAAAAGCAGGATCCGAAAACACAGCCATCTGCTGCTAACGATGACGAAGAAAAAGAAGAAACAAATGATGATAATAATGCCGAAGTGGATGAGGCTAAAGCTAAAGCTAAAGCGGAGAAAGAAAAATTAGCTGCTGAAGAAGCGAAAAAGGCGGAAGCAAAAATCGCAAAAGAAAAGGCTGAAAAAGAAGCAGCGGAAATAAAAAAGGCGGAAGAAGCACAGAAGGTAGCAGCGGCTAAAGCGAAAGAGCAGGAAGCGAAGAAAAAAGCTGCCCAGGATGCGGCTAAAGCACAGCAAAAAACACATACTGTACAATCGACTGACAATTTATACCGCATCGCATTAAAGTACTACGGTAATGGTAGTGCTGAATATGTTAATAAAATAAAAGCTGCCAACAATTTATCTTCCGACAGTATTTCAACCGGGCAAGTTTTAGTAATTGTTCCATAATTTTTTCTATCTTTTATAACGACTAGTAAAAAGACGAACCGTTCCGGCTCTCGTCTTTTTCTTTATGAAAGAAATTTATTATTTTAGCAAATTAAATAACACTACGTTAAATTAATGGTTATCAAAACATTAAATAAGGCTATTGTATAATTAGTCTTTTTTGAATTGGAGGACCGTGTATGGTCATAATAAGTATTATCGGAATCGCCTGTATTTCGGTGCTTCTCTATATGTATAAAGAAGCACATGAAAATAATATCCGGTCACATGAAGTGAAAGCAAATGGCGATAGTGAAACAATCCATCTATTTTTCATATCGGATACACATGCGCGCAAAATTAATGAGACGATGATTGATTCGATTGATCAAAATATACAGGCTGTCCTCATAGGGGGAGATTTTGTCGATCGTCGGACTTCTGAAGAAACATTGCTTCATAATATCGGTATGCTTAAAAAACTTGGCCCTACCTATTTTATATGGGGAAATAATGATATCGAATTCGGTGAACAAAAGCTGCGTCAACTGCTGGAAGAACATCATATCCATATTATAGAGAATGGGTCAATCAGGCTCGAAAGCAAAAATGATCTGTCAGTCAGCGCGGTTTCATATCGTCCCGGGGGACAGAACATCCAGCGTGCAATCGGGCAATGCGAAGAAAAGAACACAGTTTTCATTGCACATAATCCGGAGTTATTCGGCAAAGTACATAAGCAGTTTAAGCCACTGCTCAGTATTGGGGCACATTTACATGGCGGGCAAATTCGCCTTGGGAAATTTGGACTGCAGCCACACGGATATTTTAAAAAAATCAAAAACCGCTATGAACTTGTAAGTAACGGATATGGTACGACTCTTGTACCGTTGCGCCTCTGCGCTAAACCGGAAAGTCATCTAATTACAATTGTATTTGAGCAAGATGAATTGAAATGAGCAAATAGGATTTACAGGAATTGGAATAAGGAGATGTTAGTATGCAAAAGGTAGAAGCAATCATTGTTGGTGGAGGTCCTTGTGGATTAGCTGCAGCGATTGAACTACAAATTATCGGATTGTCGCCAATCATTATCGAAAAAGGTAATATTGTCAATGCGATTTATAATTATCCAACACATCAGACTTTTTTTAGTACGAGTGAAAAACTGGCAATCGGTGATGTGCCGTTTATTATTGAGCAACGAAAACCGAAACGCAATCAGGCGCTTGTCTATTATCGCGAAGTGGTGAAGGCAAAGAAACTTCACGTAAATCGATTTGAATCAGTGAAAAGTGTTGAAAAGACGGACGGTTTATTTCATGTACTGACAGATAAAGACAGCTATGAAACACCGTATGTAGTCATTGCAACTGGCTATTACGATCATCCGAACTATTTGAAGATACCGGGGGAAAGTTTGCCTAAAGTCCATCATTATTTTAAAGAAGGACACCCGTTCTTCGATTTGAATGTGCTTGTAATCGGCGGTAAAAACTCTGCAATTGATGCAGCATTGGAGCTCAATAAAGCAGGCGCTCATGTGACAGTCATCTATAGGGGCAATGATTATTCCCCTAGTATTAAGCCTTGGGTCTTGCCGGAATTTTTAGGTCTTGTCCGAGAAGGTGAAATAACAATGCACTTTAATACAGAAGTAAAAGAAATCAAAGAGAACGAAGTCATTATCGAAATCGGGGGACAACAAGAAACAATCGCTAATAATGTTGTATTTGCAATGACTGGTTATCACCCTGATCATCGCTTCATCCGTGAAATGGGTGTCGAGATTGATGAACAAACAGGAAGACCGACATTTGATCCTGATACAATGGAAACAAACGTAGAAAATTTATTTATTGCCGGTGTCATTGCAGCAGGAAATAATGCCAATGAAATCTTTATAGAAAATGGCCGATTTCATGGGAAGATGATTGCTCAAAAAATTGCTCGTCAAACTACATAAGGGGTGAATGTTGTGAAGAAAAAAGTAGTGCTAATTACGACAGGTGGAACGATTGCGAGTACACGCAACAAGAAGAACAAACTGGAGTCCGGCAAGCTGGATGGTCAAGCCATTTTATCGATGTGCCAGCTTGAAAATGAAATGGATATTGAATTGATTGATTTATATCAGATTCCATCGATGCATATGACTTTTGAAAATTTAAATTTACTGAATCAAACGGTTGAAAATGTTTTTAAAGATCAAACGGTAAGCGGAATTGTCATTACACATGGTACAGACAGCTTAGAGGAGACGGCCTACTTTTTAGAGCTGACAATTCATGACGAACGTCCGGTTATTGTTACAGGTTCACAAAAATCACCTGGCGATATTGGTACAGATGTTTATTCCAATCTGCGTAATTCCTTATTGGTTGCTTCGAATGAAGAGGCAAAAAATATAGGGGTGTGCGTTGTATTTAATGAAAAAATCATTCATTCCAAATACGTGAAAAAAATGCACTCTTCAAGCATTAACGGCTTTGGTTCAATCGGCTATGGGATGCTTGGTTTTATCGATAATGACGAGGTCATCATTTATCAGAAGCCAACCCATAAAGAAGTATACGAAATAAAAGAAAGCTATCCTGCTGTTGAAATTGTATTTGCTTATTTAGGAGCAGGCTCTATCATTTTGGATGCACTCTACGAAGCAGATGTTGAAGGTGTAGTACTAGTAGGTGCCGGTAGAGGACAAGTTGCCCCGAAAATGATGGACGCGATTGAAAAGCTCTGTCAAAAAGGAACCAAAGTTGTATTAACGACATCGACTGAAGAGGGACGTGTTTTCCCGACATACGATTATTACAGTAGTGCGAATTACTTGAAAGATACCGGGGTCATTATGGGCGGGGACTTTGATCCGAAGAAAGCGCGTCTGAAGCTCCTGTTGATGATTGCGAACGGTAATACAAATTTTGATACATTTATGCATTAATCATAAAAACTCGGCATCAAATCAGCCGAGTTTTTATATTTTCTAGACAAATATTGGGTATGCCACACTGTTGTGAAAAAAATAGTGCTATACTGATTAAGAGTCGAGAATCGAAAGGAGCCGGCATGATGTTTATACTTTTATCAGCTGCGATTGCGCCGGGTTTAGCCCTTTTAAGCTACTTTTATTTACGCAATGAGATGGATACCGAGCCACGGCGTACATTAATGCATTCTTTCATATATGGTGGGGTTATTACATTCCCCGTTTTATTTATACAGTTCGTAATTAAAGAAGAACAGACATTTTCGAATCCTTTTTTTATCAATGCCGTATTTACCAGTTCGATAGAAGAGTTCGTAAAATGGCTCATTATTTTAGCAGTAATTTTACGTCATATTGAGTTTGACGATCCGTATGATGGCATTTTGTATGGGGCAGCTGTTTCATTAGGCTTTGCTACTGTGGAAAATGTACTCTATTTATTATCCTTCGGAATCGATCAAGCTTTTATGCGTGCGCTATTGCCGGTTTCGAGTCACGCTCTGTTCGGAGTAGTAATGGGTTACTATTACGGGAAAGGGAAGTTCTCAAGTAACGAAATACAGAAGAAATACATCGCGCTTGCCCTCTTTGCCCCTGTAGGACTTCATATTATGTATAATTCAATTTTAATGTTAGAAGAATACTTTATGTATGCGATGCTGCCGTTTATGCTGTTTTTATGGACGTTTGCATTGCGCAAAGTAAAGCAGGCACACGAACATCTAATTGAGCATTTATCCCGCAGTAACGGGTAGTAATTTCAAATCGGCGGAGATGAAGAACCCCGTTGATTGAAGTTTCACTTTATTCCGCAGCAATCATTTATAAAAGGTTTGTTACAAATATTTTTGTAGCAAACCTTTTTCTATGTAAAAAATCTTATTAGCAAACTAAAAACGAGTGAAGAAAATATTTTCAATAGACTTAAAAAAGCAACTTTACAATGTATAAACTTTTCAATTTTCTCCATCCTACTGAAAAAGGAGTGGAAATGTCAGTGAAAAAAATCGTCTTGTTCGTATTCATTATATCAAGTAGTTTTGTAAGTCATACATTCGCATTTTCAGGTCAGGATGTGCAGCGAGGTGCATTTGGTGACGATGTAATCGAGTTACAGGCACGACTTCAATATTTAAGTTACTATAATGGAAAAATTGACGGAAAATTTGGTTACGGAACGTATTGGGCGCTTCGTAATTTCCAGGAGCAATACGGGCTACCTGTAGACGGAATTGCCGGAAGGTCTACGAAGGAAAAGCTTGAGAATAATTCGGATTTTGATAAGGGATGGGTTCATAAACAAATCAATGCAGGGAACAGCTTTACGTATTATGGCGGGATTGCACTGGAAAATCAGGTGAAAAAAGGCGGGAATGGCGGTAAAAGTGCAAATGATACAACCTCCATGCAGCTTCCGCCAGGCTACACAGATCAGGACTTGCAAATTTTAGCGAATGCAGTATACGGGGAAGCACGAGGCGAGCCGTATGAAGGACAAGTCGCTGTTGCAGCCGTAATTTTGAATCGTCTGGAATCCCCGGAATTTCCGGATACGATTTCGGAAATAATTTTCCAACCGTTAGCTTTCACAGCTGTTGCGGACGGCCAGATTTGGCTTACACCAAATGAACGTGCAAAACAGGCTGTATTGGATGCGATTAACGGCTGGGACCCATCCGAGAATGCTTTGTATTATTTTAATCCTGTAACAGCGACAAGTGATTGGATTTGGTCTAGACCTCAAATCAAACAAATTGGTGAGCATATTTTCTGCTTATAGGCGGGGGTAAAACATGAAAAAATTTGCATATTTATTAGGTTTATTTGTCGTCATATTAGCCTTTGTTTCCTTTGATCTATTTACACAAAATAAGGATTTGGAGCGAGCTGTTTATGCTACCCAATCAAGGGATCTATCGGCAGCCACTGAAAAATTATCGACATTGCATACAGCAGTGGAGCAATCTTTACTCTTTCAGGATGAAAAAGCTTTAAATAATGAATTGGACTCCATTTGGCGGATGAGCAGTGATTTAAGAAAAACTGTCGCGAATTTGCCGATCCAGGCAGAAGTACAGAATGAATGGATGCGTTATTTAGGGAAAATAGGTGATAATGCAAAACAAGCGGCCGCTACTGGAGACTACGATAATTGGCGTAATAAAATGGGAACGGTAGCTTCCAATTTACATGCATTCGCAGAGGAATGGAATATTGCGACTGTTGCATTTTATGAAAATGATGGCAATTTAAAAAAGTGGTCAACGAATCATACGACAAACCTTAAAGATTCACCATTTATGAATGTATCAAAACAATTAAAAACATATAATGAAACTGATTTCCCCTTAACGGCGAGTGAATCGGACTATGAGAAAAAGCGGGAATTACAGCATTTAAAAGATAAAAAAATTACGAAAAACGAAGCCATTCAAAGATTTAAAAACTTTTTCCCGAATATTGATGATTCGATTGTAACGGTTACGAAAAGCAGTGATGATGCACCGTACCCGTTCTATCATATTCAATTTATCCACGGTTCAAAGATCGGTTATGCAGACATAACCGAAAATGGCGGTCATCTACTTTCGTTCCTTCTAGAACGGCCGGTTAAAAAGGATGCGCGTTCACATGAAGAAATTCTGAATACTGCAAAAAGCTTTATGAATAAAGTAGGATACACTGATGTGAAGCTTTCAGAGTCACGAGAAAATCATGAAGCATGGCATCTCGTATTTACGAGGGTGTATGGAGATGATGAAGCTTTAATTTACCCGGATAGTATTCAAGTGAAAATTGCGAAGGATAATGCGGAGATTTTAGGTGTCAACGCAATGGAATATATTCAGGAAGAAAAAATTAAAGAGCAAAGCGAAGTGCCGATAGATTGGGATAATTTTTTTGCTGATCATGTAGGTGTTGAACAAGTGCAAAAAATTTATACTGGCAATGGAAATCTGGAACTTCGTAAATGTTATGAAGTTATTGCAAGGCTCGACAATAAGACACAGGATACGTATCGTGTTGTAATTGATGCGGAAACACATGAAGTAATCAAAAACGAAAAAGTGTTTTAGTGCCATGCGTCAGGTGCAAGATCCTGTAAAATTAATTGTAAAAATATAGCTATATTTACATTCCCGTGAGATAATAAAGTATCAATAATTTCTTATGGGGAGAGGCAAATGGAACTAAAAATTGGAACGCAACTAACGCTGGAGCCAACCTATACGGAAAGGGTCGAAAAATTTAAATGTCGTGTTGTCGATCGACAGGACAATATGATTTTTATCGATTATCCAATTAATACGGCAACTAAAAAAATCGCTTTTTTAATAGATGGCGCACAATTCCGTGCAACATTCAGTACGGAGAAAAAAGAAAGTTTCTGCTTTAATACAGAGGTTTTAGGACGTAAAGGCGGCAATGTTCAGATGATACTGCTTGCGTGTCCACCTGCTGAAGAATTTATTAAAATCCAGCGACGCGAATATGTTCGTGTGGAAACACCAGTAGATATTGCTGTTGAACATGACGGACAGAAATTTCAGTTTGCGGCCGAAGACATTAGCGCAGGGGGAACATTGATTCATATCAAATCACCCGTCAATTTTACTGATGGCGATACAGTCAAGGTTTTCGTCGTCCTGCCATTTGTAAATGGTGAAATTCGCTATGTCGAAACAGATGCGAGAGTCGTGAACATGTTCAAACGTAATGAAATGACGATGGCATCATTGAATTTCATGGATACGGATGATTATGATAAGCAGCAGATTGTCCGTTTCTGCTTCGAACGGCAAGTAATGATCCGCAAGAAAGAAATGAATGAAATATAAGCGAAAGGTCTAAAAAGTAACTTACTTTTTAGACCTTTTTAAATAAGTGAAACGAATGTGATGGAAGACGGTCCGGATTGTATGGAGGGGCAGTTTTTTTCAAAAAAATATAGCTTAAAGAAGGTAAAAATTTTTTCGGTTATGATACAATAGCAACGGAAAGTAGGGAATTAATTATGATGAAAAAAATTCAAATTGCAATTGATGGTCCTGCAGGTGCGGGGAAAAGTACCATTGCGAAAATTGTAGCCGAAGCACTTCGATTTACATATATCGACACAGGTGCAATGTATCGTGCAGTGACGTATAAAGCGATGAAAGAAAACATACAATTACATGACGCAGAAGCGATTGAAAAAATGCTGCAGCAAACGGCGATTACATTAAAACCGTCGGAACAGGGACAACTCGTTTTTGTGGACGGACAAGATGTGTCACAGGCTATACGTTCAAATGAAGTTACGGCAAATGTTTCAGAAGTTGCGGCACATGCAAATATTCGTGAAATCCTCGTAGCGATGCAGCAAAAGCTGGCTGCTGACGGCGGGGTTGTCATGGACGGACGTGATATTGCAACACATGTATTAAAAGATGCAGAGCTTAAAATTTACATGTCTGCAACAGTTGAAGAACGTGCACATCGACGCTTCCTGGATAATGAACGCCGCGGTATTCCTTCAACAATCGAATCATTACAGAAGGAAATTGCATTGCGGGACAAGCTTGATAGTGAACGTGAAGCTTCACCGCTCATCCAAGCAGAAGATGCTTTATTTTTAGATACGACGCATTTATCAATTGATGAATCAGCGCAGGAAATTTTGAAATTAGCGCAGCAGAAAATGCAGTAAATACTATTAAAAAATGAAGCTAACGTACGAAATTTCTGAAAATAAAGGGTTATTTTTTGTCTTTGTAGAACTTATCGAATAAAATAAAAGTGGAATACGCGAAGGAGGGCTACATATGTCTGAGGAAATGAATTTAGGGTCAAACCAAAAATTTCAAGAAGGAGATATTGTGAAAGGTATTGCTGAACAGGTTGAAGAGAAGTCAGTAACGGTTTCAATCGAGGGGGCACCTTTCGACGGGATTATACCTATTAGCGAACTTTCAAGCTTACACATTGAAAAAGCTTCTGATATAGTTTCAGTTGGCGATCAGCTAGAGCTTATGATTACGAAAGTTGAAGAAGAGAATTTTGTATTATCAAAACGCAAAGTAGATGCATTGCACGCGTGGGATGAATTAAAAACAAAATTTGAATCTGGTGAAATATTCGAAGCGGAAGTGAAAGATGTTGTGAAAGGCGGACTTGTCGTCGATTTAGGCGTGCGCGGTTTCGTTCCGGCTTCACTTGTTGAAGATTATTTTGTAGAAGATTTTGAGGATTACAAAGGCAAAACTTTACGTTTAAAAATTACAGAGTTAGATAAAGAAAAAGGACGACTTATTTTATCTCATCGTGCAGTACTAGATGAAGAAAAAGCGTCGAAAAAGCAACAAGTGATTCAAAACATCCATCAGGGTGATATGCTGGAAGGTACTGTTCAGCGCTTGGCGAAATTCGGTGCGTTCATTGATTTGGGCGGCATCGATGGATTAGTCCATATTTCACAAGTAGCACATGAACATGTTGAAGATATTTCAACGGTATTACAGGAAGGACAATCAGTCACTGTAAAAGTGCTTTCAGTCGATATTCCGAATGAGCGTGTTTCATTATCGATCAAAGATACGCTGCCTGGTCCGTGGACAGACATTGAAGAGAAGGCTTCTAAAGGCGCAATCTTAACGGGTACTGTAAAACGTCTAGTTACATTCGGAGCGTTTGTAGAAGTATTCCCTGGTGTAGAGGGTCTTGTCCATATTTCTCAAATTTCCCACAAGCATATTACGACACCGCATGAAGTCTTAAAAGACGGCCAAGAGGTGGAAGTAAAAGTACTTGAGGTAAATGAAGCGGAAAAACGACTTGCACTAAGCATTAAAGCATTGCAGGAAGATTCAGCGAGTGACGAGGACTTCGAATACGAGCTGCCTGAAGAAAATAAAGGCTTCTCATTCAGCGATGTTATCGGTGACCAGCTAAAAGGATTTAAAAAATAATAATACGAAAAACCGCCCATGTAAGAATTGCTTATATGGACGGTTTTTTTGCTTTTTGGTAAGTTGGTGTGTTATGAGTGCGTGATTTTATTAGAACAATTTTTTAGTTTATTAGAAAAAAATAGTGAGATTTTAGAAGTACTGTAATCAAATTTTGAACAATTGGCATTCATTTTAGAACTTTTGGGAAATATATTAGAAAATCGCATACTTATTAGAACAAGTAAGTTATATTAGATAATCTATAACTATTTTAGAAAATCACAGCGAGCGAAAAGTTTGTCGATAAATCGAAATCGATTTTGAATGTTGTGAAAAAATGATATAATAGTCAAATTCGTGTATAATACGGAAAGACAAGAGTTTGGAAGGATGAAGTACAGATGACAAAACCAGTAATCGCCATCGTAGGACGTCCGAACGTAGGTAAATCGACAATTTTTAACCGAATTGTTGGAGAACGTGTATCGATCGTGGAAGATATCCCAGGTGTAACACGTGACCGTATTTATAGTTCGGCTGATTGGCTAGCACATGAATTTAATATTATCGACACTGGTGGTATTGAAATTGGAGACGAGCCATTTTTAGAGCAAATTCGCCAACAAGCAGAAATTGCGATTGATGAGGCGGACGTTATTATTTTCATGACTAATGGACGTGAAGGTGTTACAGCTGCAGATGAGCAAGTAGCAAAAATTTTATATAAAACAAAAAAACCGATTGTCTTGGCAATTAATAAAATCGATAACCCGGATATGCGTCATATGATTTATGACTTCTATTCATTGGGCTTCGGTGAGCCTTGGCCGATTTCAGGTTCGCACGGTTTAGGTTTAGGGGATTTATTGGATGAATGTGCCAAACATTTCCCTCAGCCTGATGAAGAACAATATGATGATGACACGATTAAATTCTCGTTAATCGGACGCCCGAATGTGGGGAAATCATCACTTGTGAATGCCTTCTTAGGTCAGGACCGAGTTATTGTAAGTGAAATTCAAGGGACGACTCGTGATGCAATTGACTCTCCGTACTCATATGATGGACAAGATTATGTCATCATTGATACTGCGGGTATGCGTAAAAAAGGGAAAGTCTATGAATCAACAGAAAAGTATTCGGTACTCCGTGCACTGCGCGCAATCGAACGTTCAGATGTTGTCTTAGTTGTTCTGAATGCTGATGAAGGTATCCAGGAACAGGATAAAAAAATCGCTGGCTATGCACATGAAGCCGGTAAAGCAGTCATTATTGTTGTAAACAAATGGGATGCGATTGAAAAAGACGAGAAAACGATGAATATCTTTACAGAGCAAATTCGTGAGCATTTCCTGTTTTTGGATTATGCACCAATCGTTTTCGTATCGGCAAAAACGAAACAGCGTGTCCACAATATTTTACCGATTATCAAGCGTGTTAGTGAAAACCATGCGATGCGTATTCAATCATCAATTTTAAATGAAGTAATTGAAGATTCAATCGCACGTAATCCGGCACCAACAGATAAAGGGCGTCGTTTACGTATTTACTACGCTACACAAGTGGCGATTAAGCCGCCGACATTTGTCGTATTCGTAAATGAACCGGAAATGATGCACTTCTCATACGAGCGCTTTTTAGAAAACCGTATTCGGGAGACTTTCGACTTTGAAGGAACTCCAATACGCCTAATTACACGTGCTCGTGACTAGATCAATAAAAAGAGCGCTAGTTTATGCAAATGAACTAGCGTTTTTGTTCATAATAGGGTTTGACTTGAAGGGTAAATTTTAAACTGACTTTAAGTGAAATTGGGGGTTTTTTTAATGGAAAATGTAGTAGTTTTAGGAGCAGGTTCCTGGGGAACGGCACTAGCCATTGTTTTAGCGGAAAACGGCCATAACACGCTAATTTGGTCACATCGTGAAGATCAGGCAACTGAAATTAATGAACAGCATACAAATAAGAAATATTTACCGAATACGATTTTGCCAAGGAATTTAAAAGCAACGGCAAATTTAGAAGAGGCTGCTAAACACGGTTCCACTATTGTTATGGCAGTACCGACAAAAGGGATTCGGGAAGTTTGCGGCAAAATTTCAGACTATTTAACAGAGAAAGCATTATTTGTCCATGTTTCTAAAGGCATTGAACCGGATACATTATTGCGTATTTCTGAGCTGATGAAGGAAAGTCTTGCTGACAATGCAGTAAGTGATATCG
The DNA here is from genome assembly GCF_040273735.1 of Solibacillus sp. Taxonomy (NCBI): domain Bacteria; kingdom Bacillati; phylum Bacillota; class Bacilli; order Caryophanales; family Caryophanaceae; genus Solibacillus; species Solibacillus sp. The sequence goes on from NZ_JBELZM010000010.1 coordinate 21,100, forward strand.
TTGTTTTATCAGGTCCTTCTCACGCGGAAGAAGTCGTTTTAAAACATCCGACAACAGTAACGGCTGCTTGCGAAAATTTAGAAGCTGCGGAAAAAGTGCAGGATTTATTTATGAACCAATATTTACGTGTCTACACGAATGATGATGTAATTGGCGTCGAAATAGGCGGAGCACTTAAAAACGTCATTGCACTGGCTGCAGGGATGACGGATGGTCTGGATTTCGGTGATAACGCAAAGGCTGCCTTGATAACACGTGGTCTAGCTGAAATTACGCGGCTTGGTGTAAAAATGGGCGGGAATCCATTTACATTTGCCGGACTGACAGGTATGGGTGATTTAATCGTTACATGTACAAGTGTGCATTCCCGTAACTGGCGCGCAGGCAATATGCTCGGCAAAGGAATGAAGCTTGAGCAAGTATTGGATGAAATGGGAATGGTTGTCGAAGGCGTACGTACGACAAAGGCTACATACCAACTCTCAAAAAAATACGATGTATCGATGCCGATAACATCAGCGCTGTATGATGTGCTGTTTAATAATATGGAACCGAGAGCATTAGTAGAATCATTAATGCTGCGAACGAAAAAGAGCGAAATTGATGAGATGAGCTGAACTAGTATATTTTGCGGGATTTCCAATTAATTTAATAATTTGTCACAAATAAGGAGGGATACTTGTATGCCTCCTGTTTTTTTTTACCTGAAAAGGCTATAATTATTAGCGGTATCAACAATAAATGGAAAGGCGGTTTTAATAGTGCAACTTACTTTGCAGCTCATGAATCCACTATCAAATTTATTCTTAAATTCTGCACGTGGCCCATTAGCGAGCATGCATGCGTTAGATGTTATGTGGATTTCTTTTTATTCGATTGGCTTACTGTTAGTATCAATTCTCATTATTACAGCAGTCCGCAAGTGGGTACATAATATGTTTTTGTCATTTTTATTGAAATTAGTAGCTTATGTCATGTTTTTTATCGGCACATTGTTAATGGTTCTTGTTGTACTTACATGGCCGAACTAATATAGGGGGAAATACATAACATGAAAACATCAAAATGGTTTGTTCTTTTATCGTTGGTCATTTTAGTGCTGACCGGCTGCGGATCACCAACAAATTTTGATCAGTCCAGTTTAAGACCGGATGTCGATATGCTTGCCGGTGTACAGCGTGCGGTCAATGAATATCGTGAAGATACAGGTGTCCTTCCAATTAAAACACGTGACCAGGATACAGATATCTTCATTAAATACTTAATCGATTTTGAAAAGCTTGTCCCGAAATATATCGGCTCACCTCCCGCAAATTCCTATGAGAAGGGCGGCATTTTCCAATATATTATTTGGGATCCGGAAGAAAATCCAACTGTAAAGCTTGTCGATTTACGAACACCGGAGCGTATTCGCGAAATTAATATCCGCTTTAAAGGAACAACATATCCTCAATTTAAAGACAAAATAGTTGAGCACGTTTACACGGTTAATTTTGAGAATATTGGCTATAAGGAAGATATCACTGTACAAAGTCCTTATTCGAACAATCAGCTGCCGATTGTCGTATCTGCTGAAGGGGATTTGTATGTCGATTATTCGATCGATTTGTATACGTATATGAAAGACAATAATATTACAGCGGAACCGGGTGATGACATTCGAGAAATTTTGGTGGAAAACTTCCCGGTTGTTCCTGCTTACTCATTGCCATATACGGTAGACGAGAACAATGAGCCTGTCATTATGTATGATCCAACCAAAAAAGAAAATTAAACAAAAAGGTGTGCAGAAAGATAAATCTTTCTGCACACCTTTTTCATATTTAAAAATGTCAGTACATATAGTGTTTTGATAATGATTACTTCTAATTGGAGAAGATTACGGTATATAAAGGAGGCAATACAATTAGCGAGCATATTTTTCAGCAATTGGCAGAACGTACGAATGGTGATCTTTATATCGGCGTTGTAGGACCTGTTAGGGTAGGGAAATCCACGTTTGTTAAGAAGGTAATGGAAGGCGTGATTTTACCTAATATCGAAAATGCCGAGGACCGTATGCGGGCGATGGATGAACTTCCCCAAAGCTCACCTGGCCCTACAATTATGACGGCTGAGCCAAAGTTTGTCCCAGCACAGGGAACTACGGTTGCCTTTGGGGAAAGTGCAATACCGTTTCGTGTTAGATTGGTAGATTGTGTAGGCTATGTGATTGATGGAGCAAAAGGCTATGAGGATGAGTCAGGACCGAAGTTTGTGCAAACGCCTTGGCATAATGAAGCGATAGCCTTTCAAGAAGCTGCAAAAATCGGTACCGACAAAGTTATTCGCGACCATGCCAATATCGGAATTGTTGTAACAACAGATGGAACAGTAAATGGCATGTCGCGAGCGGCGGTAGAAAAAGCCGAGCAGCAAATTATTGAGCAACTAACAGAGATTGGAAAGCCTTTCGTCATTGTGCTTAATAGTACGACACCGCATTCAGCAGAAACACTGCATTTACAGAATGCCCTGGCACAAAAATATGATGTTCCTGTTATTCCGACAGCCATCCAACATATGCAGTTGAATGACGTAATGCTCATTTTGCAAGAAGCGTTATTTGAATTTAATGTGAATGAAATTCAAGTGGAAAAACCGGATTGGTTAGATGTTTTAGATGATACGCACCATTTAAATGAAACATTGGCATTTGCGACGGCGCAATTACAAGATGATGCAATGAAAATCCGTGATGTCGAAGCAGCAAGTCAACTGCTTCGCGAAATAGATTTTGTAGAAAGCTGCACCGTTGAAAATATTGATGCTGGACAGGGGATTGCGACATTACGTGTCAACATTCACAACGATTACTATAAGGAAACATGTACCGAGTTTCTTGAAAAACCAGTCGATACAAAAAAAGAGTGGCTCCTATTTATTAAGGAGGCTTCAGAGGCAAAAGCGGCACAGCGAAGATTCCGCGATGCGATTGAACAAGCGAAGGAACACGGCTATGGTGTCACATTGCCTGCGATGGATGAATTTGATCCGAGCGAGCCGGAGCTGATCGAGCAAAACAATTTCTATGGTGTTCGTATGAAGGCGAAAGCTCCTTCCTATCATATTATCCGAATTGACATGGAAGCGGAATTCTCGCCATTAATCGGATCTGAATTCCACAGTCAGCACTTGCTGAAAGACTTGCAGCATGCGTATGAATTTGACCGTCAGGCATTATGGCAAACGCAATTGTTTGGGACACCGCTTCATGAAGTGCTGACGGAAAGTATCCGTTTCAAAATGAAAAGTGTTCCGACACATGCGAAAAACAGAATGCGCCTTATGCTTGAAAGATTAATAAACGAAGGTGAAAGAGGTTTAATCACGTTTATTATCTAACATCCTAACTGAATAGTAAGTACCTACAATTACAGGGCCGTTCACTTTTATAGGTGAATTGTCCTGTAATTTTAGTTTTTTTTCAAAAAATGATGAAATATATGCAAAACATGAAGGAATTCAGTTGCGTCGCGGTTTTCTGTATGTTAATCTTTTTACAGGATTTAGATTCATGACCCTTTGAGAGGAGGTGAATGGTGTGAATAAAACAGAATTAGTAAACTCTGTTGCTGAAGCTGCAGGTCTTTCTAAAAAAGACGCTTCTAAAGCAGTTGAAGCTGTATTTGATACAATTCAAGATGCTCTTGCAAAGGGTGACAAAGTACAATTAATCGGTTTTGGTAACTTTGAAGTTCGTGAGCGTGCAGCACGTAAAGGTCGTAACCCACAAACGGGTAAGGAAATCGAAATTGCTGCTTCTAAAGTACCTGCTTTCAAGCCAGGTAAAGCACTTAAGGACGCTGTAAAATAATTCAGTTTCTCGAGGTACATAGAGCAGCTCTCAGTCTAACTGAGAGCTGCTCTTTTTTACGTCTAGGCTCAAGCGCCTGCTCCTTGGACATTTCGGTCCCTCGTGCAAAAGGGGTGAAGCGTTTACTTTTGCGTCGGGCCCTCCAATGTCTGAGGCTCACACGATGTGAGTCATTGGGGGCATGCCACAGGGATGTGGGCGTTTTGCCCGCTCGGAGCTGAACGTGCGCTTTAGCGCTTTTGTTCATTTCAGTTGTTTTTACTCAACTATGCTAAAAATAGTATAACTGTTTTGAACTTATGAGCTTTATGTGCTACGATTCAAGAGTGTATTTAACCTTTTTCGCTAAGGTATTATCAACTAGCGAGAAATTTAATATAGAATAAATAATTAATTAGATATAGATTTATACATAATAAACGTTTTGGTTTGTAGGAGGAATTTGTTTCATGTCAAATGTCGATTTAAGAAAGATAGAAGAAGCAGTAAAGATGATTTTGGAAGCAGTTGGGGAAGATGTGGAGCGTGAAGGATTACTGGATACGCCAAAACGTGTTTCAAAAATGTATGCGGAAATGTTCAGCGGCTTACAGGAAGATCCGCGTGATTATTTCAGCACGGTATTCCATGAAGATCACGAAGAACTAGTTTTAGTGAAAGATATTCCATTTTATTCAATGTGTGAACATCACTTAGTTCCTTTTTACGGAACTGCACATATCGCCTACATACCTAAAGACGGAAAAGTTGCCGGATTAAGTAAACTTGGACGCTGCCTCGAATCAGTAGCACGCCGTCCTCAGCTTCAGGAACGCATTACATCAACTGTAGCGGATACAATTATGGAAATGCTGAATCCTAAAGGAGTATATGTTGTCGTTGAAGCGGAACATATGTGTATGACGATGCGCGGATTAAAAAAACCGGGCTCTAAAACAGTTACAGCTGTTGCGCGCGGTATTTATGAACAGGATGATGTAAAGCGCAATGAAGTGAATACATTCATCCAAATGAAATAATAATAACAAATATGATATTATAGACAAAGAAATCAACACGTGGGGAGATTGTATAATGGGACAATCAGAGTATATTATTATCGAAGCAGAAGAAGATGGTGTACATGTTATTGGTTTAACACGCGGGACAGATACAAAATTTCACCATTCAGAAAAACTGGATGCTGGTGAAGTTATGATCGCCCAATTTACTGAACATACATCGGCCATGAAAATTCGCGGAAAAGCTAAAATTCACTCTGCACATGGTACGATACAAAGTAAAAAGTAGCATATCGTAATTCTCACAAATATTAAATCGTACTTATGCTTTATAACATTGAAACGGAGTAATTTCTATGAATGCAACATCTATTACACAATCGGTTCAGACGCTAAAATCTAATATTCTTCAGCATGTTCATCATAGAGCATTACTTCAAAATGTTGGACAACCTACCTTACAGGAAGAACAGCTGTTTTTTATTCAGCTACCTTTTTTAAATGGCGTTCTTATGACTGATGAACATCAAATAAGTGCGGTCACAGTCGGGATTGTACATGCTTCACTTACAGAGCACGAAAAAGTGAAGGAAGTGGAAGCGACGAGTAAAGAACAGCAGCTGCTTGTCCTTTCGGGTGACTATTATAGTGGTCGGTATTATCAGTTACTCGCACAAACGGGCAATATTTTCTTAATCCAAAAGTTATCGGAAGGAATCGTAAAGCGCTGTGAGCATCAAATCCGTATTTACGAAGACCAAAAACGGTCACTTGAACAGTGGATTGAGAGTTTAATGACGATTGAAAGCGAATTGATTGCTCAATATTATGATGTATACGGTTTCACATCCTATACAGAACTGATGCAGCAAGCATTAACATATATTCGTTTGAAAAAAGAGCTTGTTTTATTGAAGAAGGGGCAGCCAAGTTTTTTGAATAAGGCGTTTGCAGCTGATTTGACAATGATGGATTCTATTATTGAAGCCTTCCAGGATCATTTACATGACATGGAGCGACAATTGAGAGAAAACTTGATGAATATCGATTTAACAGATGAATTAAAACATTCCATTGAGCAATACATCACTTTTTAGTGAATTTAGAAAGGTCTTGAAAAAAATGGCGAAATCGAAAGAACAACATGTTCATGAAGTGTTTGAAAGCATTTCAGAGAGCTACGATAAAATGAACTCGGTCATTAGTTTCCAAATGCATGTTGGATGGCGTGAAGATACGATGAAACGTATGGCAGTAAAAAAAGGTTCGAATTGCCTTGACGTATGCTGCGGTACAGCTGATTGGACAATCGCTTTATCGAAGGCAGTCGGTGAAGAAGGAGAAGTAAAAGGGCTTGATTTCAGTGAAAATATGCTGAAAGTCGGTAAGGAGAAGACCGAAAATATCCCGAATATTGAACTCATTCATGGAAATGCAATGGAACTACCATTTGAAGATAATACATTTGATTATGTAACAATTGGCTTCGGTTTACGAAATGTACCGGATTATATGCAAGTTTTGCGTGAAATGAATCGTGTTGTTAAACCAGGCGGAATGGTTGTATGTCTGGAAACTTCACAATCCGAAATTCCGGTATACCGCCAACTTTTCCGTTTTTATTTTAATCATATTATGCCGCTGTTCGGAAAGATTTTTGCGAAAAGCTATAAAGAATATTCTTGGCTGCAAAAGTCGGCGAATGATTTTCCTGGCATGAAAAAATTAGCGCAAATGTTCCGAGAAGCCGGATATGAGAATGTCACATATAAACCATATAGCGGTGGGGCAGCAGCTATGCACATGGGTTTTAAGAAGAAATAAAAGTGGGAGTAGGTTTTGACGCGTGGAAAAGATGAAAATCAAAATGCTATATGCCGATATTAAATCAGATATAGAAGTCATCGAAAACGAATTGGAACAAGCGTTGAATTCATCTTCACACTTATTGAATGATGCCTCAGTCCATTTACTGCAAGCTGGTGGAAAACGTATTCGACCAGTATTTACGTTACTAAGTGCCAAGTTTGGTGACTATAATATTGACCGAATGAAAAACATTGCCGTTCCCCTGGAATTAATTCATATGGGTTCATTGGTGCATGATGATGTAATTGACAATTCGGATATGCGCCGTGGCAGGGAGACAGTGAAAGCTCAGTGGAACAACCGGGTGGCGATGTATACAGGTAATTTTATATTTGCACGTGCATTACAATATGTAACAAGCATAGAAAATCCGAGAGCCCATCAAATATTAGCAAAAACAATGGTTGAGCTAGTAAATGGTGAAGTCATTCAAATTGAGGATAAGTTTCGTTTAGATCAAAGTTTGAAAGATTACTTCCGACGTATTAAACGTAAAACTGCTTTACTGATTGAATCGAGTTGTGAACTTGGTGCAGTCGTAAGTGGTGCCGATGAAAAAACAGCAAGGCATTTAAAGCGCTACGGTTATTTTGTGGGGATGAGCTTTCAAATAGTAGATGATATATTAGATTTTACAGCGACAGACAAACAGCTCGGGAAACCGGCTGGCAGTGATTTAATGAACGGGAATGTCACATTGCCGATATTATTGATGAAAGATGATCCCCAGCTGGCCCCTTATTTGTCGAAAGTGGCATCAGAGGGATTAACGGAAGAAGAGCGCCAAAGTATGCTGGCACTAGTTCGGAATTCTGAAGCAATAAAAGAAGCAACCCATATTAGTAATTTGTATTTAAAGAAGGCTTTAAAAGAGATTGAGGCATTGCCGAAGCACCCGATGAAGAAAAAATTGCGTGATATTGCGCTGTTTATGGGTAAGAGAAAATCTTGAAAATTTAGCCAATTGATAGAATCATCATAAGTTGGGGATGGCAAAATTTAATATCAAGGCAAGTTGATTGGAATGGGGAGGCGACTCCAGCGGGAATAGCGTAACGCCTGAGGCTGGGAACAAAAGCTAAGAACGCCACGTTCTGTGGCAACGCTTTTGTGACCAACTTCGTGTTGGCCTCACGCCCGCGGAAAGCGTCCGACCCGCAATGGAAATCAACTCTATGTTATTGAATGATCCAATTTATGGGCAAATCTAATATTTGTTGCAGTATGAGTAGGATTTTGGTAATATTTATCGGTAGGTGTAAAACCTTTTACTCAAATTTAGGGAGTGTTTATAATGGCAATCGAAAAAACATTTTTAATGGTTAAACCAGATGGCGTAGAACGTCAAGTAATCGGAGATATCGTTGACCGTTTTGAGCGTCGCGGTTTCGTAATGCGCGGAGCAAAATTAATGGTACCAACTCGTGATTTAGCTGAAAAACACTATGCAGAGCACGCTGAGCGTCCTTTCTTCGGTGAATTAGTAGACTTCATCACTTCAGGCCCAGTATTCGGTATGGTTTGGGAAGGCGAAAACGTTATCCAATTATCTCGTATCATGATGGGTGCTACAAAGCCAGAAGAATCAGCTCCTGGTACAATCCGTGGTGACTACGCTGTAACTTTATCACACAACGTAATCCACGGTTCTGACTCTTTAGCTTCTGCTGAGCGTGAAATCGGTTTATGGTTCCCAGAAGGAATCGCTGAATAATTAAATTTACAGAAAAGCTATCACTTTTAAGTGGTAGCTTTTTTTATATGGAACAGGAACAAGACGGACTATTAATGGTATAATAAATCGGAATAATGAAACTATTTTTGGAATACATACGTATAAAAAGTACTGATTGAAATTAGGGGGATTTGTATGTGGGTTTTGGCCGTTATTTCAGTTATGGCAGTAGGGGCGATTGCAGTAATCACCGATGCGCGCAATGAAAGTAAACGGATCGAAGTGAATAAATTAACGAAAGAAATTGAGCTGGAACAATTACGTCTTGAAAATTATGATAAAGAAACAGAAAAAATGCGACTGGAACTGGAACATTCGAAGCAAATACTGTTGGAGCATAATCAAAAGTAATTATTCTGCTAATTTAACTATTCATAAGGGGTGACATCCATGTTCTGGGCAATGATTACAATAATCGCTGTAGTAGGAATTTTAACAGACACGTATACGAAAAATAAAAACATTGAACTAAAACGTCTGGATAAGGAAATCAAGCTTGAAAAACTAAGACTCGAAAATTACGATAAAGAAACAGCGAAGATGCAGCTTGAATTGGAACAGACAAAGCAATTACTGCTTGAAACACAATTAACAGATCGATCAGACAAGTAAAATAATAATTAGAGGAGCGTAATGAAACATATGGAAGATATTATTATTTTGTGCATTATTTTTGGTTCAGGAGCTGCGATTGCATTAACCGCAATACTGACAGCACACAAACGATCAAGTATGAAGCTGCAAATCACAATGTTGGAGAAAGAGGCCGAGCTTGAACAGATTCGCTTGCAGAGCTACCATTCTGAAACTGAAAAGATGAAGCTTGAACTTGAACAATCGAAACAACTTTTGCTGGAAAGACACATTGATTAACGTTTATGGACAAAATCTGTTTCGGGTTCTGAAGTTTTCAGCTATAATAGGCATACGTTAGATGAGGGGAAAGATGAATAATGTCAGATTATGTACAATTTATTGATGGCATTAAGCGCAAAACGGGCATTGATTTAGCCCTATATAAAGAAGCGCAAATGAAACGTCGGTTAACATCATTATATGAGAAAAAGGGATATCGGAACTTTGTAGATTTTTATAGTGCATTGGAGAAAGACCGCGAACTGATGAATGAATTTTTGGATCGCATGACGATAAACGTTTCCGAGTTTTACCGGAACGGAAAACGGTGGGAAGTATTACAGAATAAAATTTTCCCTTTACTGCTCCAATCTAACAAACGCCCGAAAATATGGAGTGCGGCTTGTTCAACTGGAGAAGAGCCATACAGTTTAGCGATGGTATTGTCCCATCATTTACCTTTATCTCAAGTAAATATACTGGCAACGGATTTGGATGAAAATGTTCTCCAAAAAGCAAAGTTGGGCCTTTACCCGGAACGATCTCTTGCAGAAGTGCCAAAACCAGTTCAGTCAAAGTACTTCGTTCAAGAAGGCCATTTTTACAAAGTGAAAGATGAGATTAAGCGTACGGTTAATTTTAAAAAACATAATTTACTAAGGGATCCCTATGAATCGAATTTTGATCTGATTGTTTGCAGGAATGTTATGATCTATTTTACCGAAGAAGCGAAAGATCAGATCTATGCAAATTTCAGTAAAGCATTGCGTCCAGGCGGTATTTTGTTTGTTGGATCAACTGAGCAGATATTTAATCCTGCAAAATATGATTTTGAAGTCGAAGATACATTTTTTTACCGTAAAAAATAATAGTACAATAATAGATGCTCTGTTGAACGTAGAAGCTTAAGTTGAGATATACTTTATAAAGCTATATAAGAATGCGCTTTTCGGATAATAGAGCGAAAAGCGTATTTTTGTTTCTTTTCGCTGATAAATGTGTCGTTTTCTAGTTGGAACGTTCAGAATATTCTAAAATAGCTTATCAGATGGCGGAAACAGTACTGTTATTTAATTTGAAATATGTTATAGTGAAAAATACATACTTTAGCGAGTTGAAGGGAGAAAGTGTTTAATGCGTTATTTAACAGCAGGTGAGTCACACGGACCACAATTAACAACAATTATCGAGGGGTTGCCTTCTTTACTTCCAGTAACAGCAGAAAAAATCAATTATGATTTAAAACGTCGTCAAGGTGGTCATGGTCGTGGTCGGCGGATGCAGATCGAAACTGATACAGTGGAAATTGTGTCAGGAGTTCGTCACGGGAAAACATTAGGCTCACCAGTCGCATTAGTCGTTACAAATGATGACTGGAAGCATTGGACAAAAATTATGGGTGCGGCAGAATTGCCGGAAGATATTGATCCATCTGAAATTAAACGTCAAATTTCACGTCCGCGTCCAGGTCATGCTGACTTAGTCGGAGGGATGAAATACGGTCACCGTGATCTGCGTAACGTACTTGAGCGTTCAAGTGCACGTGAAACGACAGTACGTGTGGCAGTGGGCTCTGTTGCAAAAGCTTTGTTAAACGAGCTTGGGATATCCATTGTTTCTCATGTTACAGAAATTGTAGGGATTAAAGCAGACAGCAGTTTGTTGGAAGGTAAAACAGCAGATGAGATCCGTGCAATTATTGAAAACGATCCATGTTACTGTATCGATCCTGAAGCTTCAGCAAAAATGGTTACAGCCATTGATGAAGCAAAGCAAGCTGGGGATTCAATCGGCGGTGTTGTAGAAGTCATCGTAGAAGGTTTACCTGCAGGAATCGGATCGTACGTGCATTACGACCGCAAACTGGATGCGAAACTGGCATCTGCAATGCTGAGCATCAATGCATTTAAAGGCGTTGAATTTGGTATCGGTTTTGAAATGGCACGCAAAAAAGGTTCAGAAGTACATGACGAAATTTTATGGGATGAAGAAAAGGGCTATACGCGAGCAACAAATCGTCTAGGCGGTTTGGAAGGCGGTATGACGACAGGAATGCCGATTGTCGTTCGTGGTGTAATGAAGCCAATTCCAACATTATATAAGCCATTGCAAAGTGTTGACATTGAAACAAAGGAGCCGTTTAAAGCAAGCGTGGAGCGTTCTGACAGCTGTGCAGTACCTGCAGCATCAATCGTTGCCGAACATGTTATTGCCTGGGAAATCGCAAACGCTATTGTTGAGCAGTTCCATAGTGATCAGTTACCACAATTAAAGGCGCAGTTAGATGAAATGCGTCAGTACACGAAGGAGTATTAATATGGAGATTCCGGTTCGAACTCCTTCACACTCGTATGCTGTAACGATTGGGAAAGGGATATTACGTGATGCTTTGACAGCACAGCATGACTTGCTTACAAAAGCAGATAAAATCATCGTATTGACTGATGAAAATGTTTGGACAGCACAGCAAAGCTATTTTGAAACGAACTTCCCATATACATTCGAAGTACATGTTATGCCGGCAGGAGAAAAGTGTAAAAGCTTTGAAAACTATAACGACGTGCAAACATATTTACTTAAGCAAAAGTGTACAAGAAAATCGCTCATTATCGCATTTGGCGGTGGTGCAGTCGGTGATTTGGCCGGTTTTGTTGCAGCCACTTATATGCGGGGAATTCCGTTCATCCAAGTGCCGACAACAATTTTGGCGCATGATTCAGCTGTTGGCGGAAAGACGGCCATCAATCATGAACTAGGAAAAAATATGATCGGTGCTTTTTACCAGCCGGAAGCCGTCATTTTCGATACAGCATTTTTACATAGTCTATCCGAAAAAGAAGTGCGTTCAGGGATGGCGGAAGTGATTAAGCATGCCTTGATTTCCGATGCACGATGGGTGGAAGAGCTGATCGAGGGAGATCATGTAACGGAACTTCCGGAAGATCTGTTGGCGAATTATTTGGCGCATGGCATTCAAGTAAAAGCAACCATTGTCGAGCAGGATGAAACAGAACAGTCCGTAAGAAAATATCTTAATTTAGGCCATACATACGGGCATGCGATTGAAGCAGCTGCAGGCTATGGACGTGTAGCACATGGTGAAGCCGTGATGATTGGCCTTATTTATTCACTTCTGTTAAGCGAAAATTTTGGTAAAGTCAATCACCAATTTACAAAGCGCTTTTTACATTTTGCAATGGAAAACGGCTATCCGTTTGAAGCTGTTCATGAATTTACATTTGACCAACTGACTGAATATTTACTAAAAGATAAAAAAGCCGACTATGGACAATTGCAGTTCGTGCTGCTTGAAACAATCGGACAACCATTTGTCCAAAAAGTTGAACTTGAACAATGCAGAGAAATTGATCGTCAACTAAGAGCATTATTAGCGGAGGTGTAGCAATGATTCGTGGAATTCGCGGTGCAATTACGATTGTTGAAGATAAAGCCGAGTACGTATGGGGAGAAACGGCAAGACTAGTGAAAGAAGTTGCGAAACAAAATGAAATTGAACCGGAAGATATTGCCTCTGTGACAATTTCTACAACACCGGATATTCATTCCGCCTTTCCTGCCAAGTCGGTACGGACGATGCCAGGATGGCAGTATGTACCGATTATGTGTATGCATGAGATGGATGTGCCTGGTGCACTGCCATTATGTATTCGCGTATTATTGCATGTAAATACGGATACTCCGCAGCACGAAATCCAACATGTGTATTTAGAAGATGCGGTAAAATTAAGACCAGATTTAGTGAAATAATTGCGAGTTAGAGGAGACGTTGAGGATGAAGTGGAAACAACAGTTATTTGGAATGAAAGCTTACCAACCGGGAAAACCAATTGAAGAAGTTAAAAAGCTTTTCGGATTGGATGAAGTCGTGAAGCTTGCTTCAAATGAAAATCCCTTTGGCAGCTCACCAAAAGTAAAGCAATTTTTACAAAAAGATGAATCCAATCATGCAATATATCCGGACGGTTATGCTCAAAGCTTACGAACATCATTGGCGAATTTCTATGACGTTGCCGAAAATGAACTCATTTTAGGGAATGGTTCGGATGATTTAATCGCAATCATTACCCGTGCATTATTATATCCAGGTGTGAATACAGTCATGGCAGACTTGTCATTTTCTCAATACTGGCATAATGCAGAGATTGAAGGAGCAGAAGTGCGTAAAGTACCATTGAAAAATGGTGTCCATGATTTAGAAGCAATGTTGGAGGCAATTGATGAAAATACATCGGTTGTTTGGGTATGTAATCCGAACAATCCGACAGGTACGATCGTATCGGATGAAACATTGAGCGCTTTCTTGGCTAAATTGCCTAAGGATGTTTTCATTGTATTGGACGAAGCATATGTTGAATACATTAACGATGCCTCTTATAAAGATACATTGCATTTTTTCCGTGACTATCCGAACATAATTTTATTGCGTACATTCTCAAAAGCGTATGGACTCGCTTCTTTCCGTGTCGGCTACGGAATTGCCCAAGCAGAAGTTATTGCGAAACTTGACCCGGTGCGTGCACCGTTCAACAATACGGTCCTAAGCCAACAAGTTGCGCAAGTCGCCCTGCAGGATCAGGAATACATTGCCAGCTGCCGTGAAGCAAATGAAATCGGCAAAAAGCAGTATGTAGAATTTTGCGAGCAGCACGGTTTAAATTATTTCCCTTCGCAAACGAACTTTGTCATGTTTGAAGTGAAAGCCCCAAGTAATGTTGTATTTGAAGAAATGATGAAGCGCGGATTTATTATCCGAAGCGGAGCGGCATTAGGATTGGAAGGCTATATTCGGGTGACGATCGGAACAGAAGCACAAAATGCGAGATTTTTACAACTACTTGAAGAAGTCTTAAATGAGCAAGGAGTACTTGCATGACAAGAAATGTCTTCGTAATCGGACTAGGGTTAATTGGTGGATCTGTAGCGATGGCTTTGCAGAAGGCACCACATACAAAAGTGTTCGGCTATGATGCTCATGAACAAACGCGACAATTAGCGGACACATTACAAGTCGTTCATGAAGTAGTTAAAAATCCTGCTGAGTTTGCAAAAGAAGCGGACATAATTATTTTTGGTACGCCGGTAAATGTCACACTCGACTTTATGGAACAGCTTAAGTCATGGGAATTAAAACGCAATGTCATTATTACAGATACAGGTAGTACAAAAGCGAAAATAATGGAAAAAGCATTAGAGCTGCGGCAACTGGGTATTACATTTATCGGAGGGCACCCAATGGCGGGTTCCCATAAAAGCGGTATTACAGCAGCAAAGCCATATTTACTGGAAAATGCCTACTATATGCTGACACCCCATGAAGGGGAAGAACTTGAAAAACTTGCTGCACTCGACGATCTGCTGAAATTTACGCTCGGAAAAATGGTTATTGTTGATGCAAAGGTACACGATCATATGACAGCTGTTGTCAGCCATTTCCCCCATATTATCGCGGCATCTTTAGTACATCAGCTTAATAGTGAAAAACAGACATATCCAATGACCTCTTCGTTAGCTGCCGGTGGTTTCCGGGATATTACACGTATTGCTTCCTCAAACCCTGCTTTATGGCGTGATATTACAATGCAAAATAAGCAGGAATTAGTCGGACAGCTTGATAATTGGCTTACAGAAATGCAGCGCGTCCGCAATCTATTGGCTGAAGGTGATGCGAAAGCAATCGAGAACTACTTCAGTGAAGCGCGTGATGTCCGGGATAGTTTGCCGGTTGCGAACGGTGCCTTGTATATGCCGTATGACCTGTATGTCGATATTCCGGATTATCCGGGGGTCATTTCAGAAGTGACAGGCTTATTGGCAGAAAATAATATAAGTATTACAAATATACGTATCGTTGAAACACGTGTCGATGTATTCGGTATTTTGGTCATTAGTTTCCAGACAAACGAAGACCGGGAACGTGCCGCACAATGCATTGCACACAAGGCAAAGTTTGACACTTATATTTCATAAAGGCAAATGTGATTTTCTTATAGGGGGGTTCATATATGAGTACAACATTACAATACATTCAACCGTCATTACAGGGAGACATTACGGTACCAGGTGACAAATCGGTATCGCATCGCTCGGTTATGTTCGGTTCCATTGCAAATGGAAAAACGACTGTCAGCGGCTTCTTATTAGGAGAAGACTGTCTGCGTACAATTGACTGCTTCCAAAAGCTTGGGGTGGACATTGAGGTAGATGGGACAGATGTAACGATAAACAGTCCAGGAATCGACGGTTGGACAGAACCGAAAGAAGTGCTTTACACAGGAAATTCAGGTACGACAACGCGTTTAATGCTAGGGCTATTATCCGGCACGAAACTACATACAATCATGACAGGTGACGCATCGATTGGTAAGCGTCCAATGCGTCGTGTCGCAGATCCTTTACGTTTAATGGGTGCGCAAATAGCCGGACGAGACAATGGACAATATACGCCACTCGCGATTCAAGGTGGACCGTTAAAAGCGATTGACTATAAGATGCCTGTAGCAAGTGCCCAAGTGAAATCAGCTATTCTACTTGCGGGTATACGTGCGGAAGGTACAACGGTTGTGCGTGAGGAAGAGATTTCACGTGATCATACAGAACGTATGCTGCGACAGTTCGGGGCAACGGTAACAGTTGAAGATGGGGTCGTATCATTGCAAGGCGGCCAAACACTGACAGGAACACATGTAAATGTACCAGGTGATATTTCTTCGGCTGCATTTTTCCTTGTTGCTGGTGCCATTGCGAAAAACAGTAAAATTGTTCTTAAAAATGTTGGGGTTAATGAGACACGAGACGGCATTTTGGAAGTGCTTCAAAACATGGGTGCGAAAATGTCGGTTGCAATAGATGACGAGAACGCGGCAGAACCAACTGCTACGATTACGATTGAAACTTCCAATCTAAAAGGAACGACAGTTGAAGGCGCCATTATTCCTCGCCTAATCGATGAAATCCCGATTATTGCGCTGCTTGCGACACAGGCAGCCGGTAAAACAATCATTAAAGATGCGGAAGAGCTAAAAGTGAAAGAAACAAACCGTATTGATGCGGTTGTAAATGAGTTAAAGAAGCTAGGCGCAAATATTGAAGCAACAGATGACGGTATGGTTATCGAAGGTCCGGCATCTTTACATGGTGGAAGCTTGAGAACATATGGTGATCACCGTATTGGAATGATGGGTGCAATCGCTGCTCTTGTTGCAGATGGGGAAGTGGAATTGGATGATGCGGATTGTATCGCTGTTTCCTATCCAAATTTTTTTGACCATGTCAATAGTATAATAAAATAACGATTTGCGGAGATGTAAAAAGAAGTTCCTTTTGCATCTCCTTTTTACTTTTTTCAAATGAATTTTATAAAACATCCGAATTCTTTTTCTTGTGATGCATTGCTTCGTCATGTAGCATAATATTGAGAACAAAAGAAAAAGGTGAAATACACATGGAACTATTACTACAAGCGATTCAAGAAGGAAATTTAGAGGAGATTAACCGACTTCTTGAATCTTTTTTAATGGATGCTGAACCAGCAGCACAATATGAAGTAGCTGAAGCACTTATGCATTACGGATTTTTAAATGAAGCAGACCGTGTATTTGAACATCTGCAATTTTTATTTCCTGAGGAAGCGCAAATTTCAATCGATCGTGCAAGCGTATTAATTGAGCTAGGTGAAGAGGATAATGCCCTTGATTTATTAATGGGGATAGCCGATGATGCACCAGAATATCCTCAAGCACTGTTAGTATTGGCGGACTATTATCAAATGCAGGGATTATTTGAAGTGGCGGAACAACGGATTAATGATGCGCTGCAAATTTTACCGCATGAACCTTTACTGCAATTTGCCAAAGCAGAATTATTATTTGAAACAGGTCGTTTTACAGAGGCTGTTCGAATTTATGAAGAGCTTTATGCAATTGATAAAAAGTTTGCTGGTATAATTTTAGCCCAACGTCTTGCGGAAGTTTATCGTGCAGGCGCAGGTTATGAAACTGCCCTGGATTATTATATGGAAGCACTTGAAGAAGAAGTTACAGCAGACTTGCTGTTTGGCTCGGCCTATGCAGCTTTCCAGACGGAAAAATATGAGCTAGCTATAAAACAGTTGGAAGATTTAAAAGAGTTGGACCCTGATTATTTCTCAGCTTATTTACTGCTGGCTGAAAGTTATGCAATGCTCGAGGATAATGAGCGTGCTTTAAAAGTTATTAAAGAAGGTCTTAAACGAGACGAATACGATAAATCCCTCTATTTATTTGCAGGGAAAATGGCGATAAAAAATGGCAAGCAGCAGGAAGCGATAGAATTTTTGAGTGAGGCCATTGCCTTGGATCCGGAATATATGGAAGCGATACTAGTATTGATGTCTGTTTACAATACGGAACAACGCTATGAAGAAATTATTTCACTATATGAACAATTGCATCAAAATGAATTTGAATGGGTAGCGTTATATCCATTTGTAGCCAATGCTTATAATGAAGAAGAACTGTTCGAAAAAGCATACGAAATTTACAAAGAGGCATATAATGAATTTAACGATGATGTTGAGTTTTTAGAGAAATATTTCCTGTTTTTAGTTGAGGACGGCAAGCGTGATGAAGCAAAACAAATTGCCGAGCGACTTGTCCAATTACAGCCTTCTGAACAGCAATGGACTGATTTATTAGAACGCTTTGAGTAAAGGGAGGATTGCATGTTGACATATTCCGTACCACTGAATGACAAAAAATTGTTTATCAGGTGGTTTTTAAAAAATTTTCAGTTAAAAAGACGTGAGGGTGTATGGATTTTAAATTACTTATTAAGTAATGACGACTTATTGCAAAACGTTCATTTCGTTGATGAAGCACATTATTGCCCGCGTTCCATTGTAATGTCGACAATTGAGACAACGAGTATCCCATTCCGATTTTATAAAGAAAATATTATGACATCCGATGCTGAAAAAGCATTTCATGATTTACGAATCAATGCACATGAAGCAATTTACTTTCAGCTGAACTTCCCGAGTGTACCGCCTGATCCTCTGTATTTGGCGGTACTGGAGGAAAACCCTTATGTACCTGCTGATATATTTATTAGTGAGAAAGACCGTCTAGCAGCAGAGCGTTTGCTGGAAAATAGTGTTCTAGAATTCCAGGAACAGCAACTGTTAAAAGAAATTGATGAAGCGCTGGATAGTGGAGATAAAGAACGTTTTTTCGAGTTATCTAATTTATTGCAAGCATTAAAGCATACGAAGTAATTTGAACTTTATTAAAAAATTACTTCTTTCCTATTTTCAGAAGGTTTAAAGGTACTAGGAGGAAAGAATATGAACTTTATTGTAAAAGATGTAGAACAGTTCCAGGCACAAAAGCAGTTTATAGATACGGCAATTGTCCCGCTTGTGCAATTGGATTTTTCAGATCAAGGAATAAAGCAGAGCAGTTCTGCTTCAGAATATTTAATGACGTTGACGAATTTCATAGAACAGCAGTTTAAAGGTCGTCTTTTATTATTGCCCCCCTTTTCATATACAATGGGAACCAAGTCAGATAAAATGCCAGAAACAATTGAAACAGAATTGAAGGAAGCAGGTTTTAAAGCAGTGGTCTTTATTACCTGTGACCATTCATGGACTGAATATAAAGAATATTTAAATATTATTTGGCTTCCGGCCATCCCGCTTGAGTCTATGGATCAGGGTGTAAAACAGAGAATTTTGGAAGATCAGTTAAAACAAGTCCTCCCAACTTTTACGGAAATTTGGATTTAACGAGCATTTATCAGCTACATTTGTTTCATTAAATGTTCACAAACTACACTTTTGGAAATGAATGCTATATTGACCAACTTATTCAGTTGATATATCATAGATATGTCCTAGTTATTTACTATTTTTAAAAGTATATGTCCGTTGGACTGACCTTTTAGTAAGAGGGGGGAAAAGGATGAGTAGGAATCGAGTTACAAGACGTCAATTTTTAACTTATACAATTACTGGTGTAGGTGGATTTATGGCGGCAGGAATGTTAATGCCAATGGTACGTTTTGCTATTGACCCAATTCTTCAGTCAAAAGAAGATGGAGATTTTGTACAAACAAGCAAAAAAATTGCTGAAATTACAGAAGTTCCAGTAAAAGTGGACTTCTCGTATGAACAGACGGATGGTTGGTACAAATCAGAAGTAGCTGATGCTGCTTGGGTTTACAAAGAAGGTGACGAAATCATCGCAATCTCACCTGTATGTAAGCATTTAGGGTGTACTGTAAACTGGGAAGGTAATCCAGAGCACGCAAATCAATTCTTCTGTGCATGTCATGCGGGACGTTATGAAAAAACAGGTGTAAACGTAAAAGGTACACCGCCTCTTGGACCACTGGATATGTATGAAGTGTCAGAAAATGATGGTTTCTTATTGCTTGGGAAAAAAATCGCTAACACACACAGTAACTAAATAAGTTAGGGGGTACGACACAGTGCTAAATAAAATTTATGATTGGGTCGATGAACGTTTAGATATTACTCCTATTTGGCGTGATATTGCCGACCATGAAGTGCCAGAGCACGTTAACCCTGCCCATCACTTTTCAGCATTCGTTTACTGTTTCGGGGGATTAACATTCTTTATTACAGTAATTCAAATTCTATCAGGTATGTTCTTAACTATGTATTACGTACCAGATGTAGAGAATGCTTGGAAATCAGTTTACTATTTACAAAACGAAGTAGCATTCGGTGAAATCGTTCGTGGTATGCACCATTGGGGGGCATCTTTAGTAATTGTTATGATGTTCTTACATACACTTCGTGTATTCTTCACAGGTTCATATAAAAAACCGCGTGAATTAAACTGGTTAGTTGGTGTAGGTATCTTTGCCATTATGTTAGGTTTAGGTTTCACAGGTTATTTATTACCATGGGATATGAAAGCGTTATTCGCTACTAAAGTAGGTATCGAGATTGCTGCATCTGTTCCGTTTTTAGGTGAAACGATAAAAATATTATTAGCTGGGGATTCTACGATTATCGGGGCGCAAACTTTAACTCGTTTCTTTGCTATTCATGTATTCTTCTTACCAGCAGCATTATTTGCATTATTGGCAGTTCACTTTATTATGATCCGCCGCCAAGGTATTTCAGGACCTCTATGATCCGAAACTAATTGTACTATTTTTTAAGGAGGGGACACTATGCAACGCGGAAAAGGTATGAAGTTCGTAGGTGATTCACGTGTAAAAGCGAATAACCGTATGCCGAACGTGCCAAAAGATTATTCCGAGTATCCAGGGAAAACAGAAGCTTTCTGGCCTGACTTCTTATTAAAAGAATGGATGGTTGGTGCAGTTTTCTTAATCGGTTATTTATTATTAACTGTCGCACATCCTTCACCACTTGAAGGTCCGGCAGACCCAACAAATGCATCGTATATACCGTTACCGGACTGGTACTTCCTATCAATGTACCAGCTATTAAAATACTCTTATGCATCTGGTCCATATAACGTCATTGGCGCGATGGTTATTCCAGGTATTGCATTTGGTTCATTAGCATTGGTACCATTTTTAGATAGAACACCTGAACGTCGACCATTTAAACGACCATTACCGACAGCATTTATGTTGTTGGCAATAGCAGCACTTATTTATACAACATGGGAATCTGTTCAGGCTACTAACTGGGAAGCAGTTCATGCTCAAGGTGAAATTACGGATAAACATTTAGGTTTACTACCGGATGTTGAAGTAGATGAAACGTCCGAAGGTTATGAAATCTATCAAGCCCAAGCGTCATGTATTGGCTGTCATGGTGGAGATCTGGCTGGTGTATCCGGCCCTATGCTTCTTGGCAATGAGTTAACAGCCGAAGAAGTTCAGGAGGTAATTGTGAATGGACGAGGCGGTATGCCTGCTGGAGCATTTACAGGTACAGATGAAGAACTTCAAGTTTTAGCTGAATTTATCGCAGGATTAAAAGAAGCTGAATAATTTTTTACACTGGAGAGTCAGAATATTGACTCTCTTTTTAATTTTCATTTAGTTATAGATTACATTGAAAGTTTGCGTATCACTTAAGAATATATATAATTAAAGACGTACAATATTTGGTTTAGTTGCACACAATACATAATACGAATTAAAGAAGAATGAAGAAGAAAAAGGTGAACAAATGAAAGCATATATAATGCAATTATGGTACGTATTAAACCACCGTGCCTTTTTAACTTTACTGCTTATTATTAACTTGCTTGGTACAGTTTACGGTTATTACTGGTATCGAGGGCAGTTGGCAGTAACAGAACCGATTTACTATATATTCGTACCGGATTCCCCCACAGCAAGCTTATTTTTCTGTTTTGCCATTTCTGGTTGGCTGATCGGCAGAAACTTTAGATTAATGGAAGTGCTTGCCTTTATCACTTTAATTAAATATGGATTATGGGCAGTTGCGATGAATCTTCTTACATTTGTGGAGAACGGACAGCTGGGAGCGGACGGGTGGATGCTCGTTGCTTCGCATTTTTTAATGGCGGTACAGGCTGTTCTGTATTTACCGAAATACCGATTTAAAATGTGGCACGTGATGGTTGCAGCTGTTTGGACATTGCATAACGATATAATTGACTATTTATTTGGGCAAATGCCATTTTACAGAGTCATTTTCCAGTATCCGAGCGAAATTGGCTACTTCACATTTTGGCTTTCGGTGGCATGCATAATCTTTGCTTTTCTTGAAAGTCGTAAGCGTGAATATTTGCAACAAGACTAGAAAGCCTTTAAAATTAAAGAATAGAAAGAGATAGAAAGGGAGTTCGATAATGGTATTGTATATTATTTACTTTATCATCATTTTGCTGTTACCGTTGTATGCGCAAATGAAGGTAAAGAGTACGTACAAAAAATTTGCTCAAGTTTCAGCTGAAAAAGGGATGACAGGTGCTCAAGTAGCACGTTATATTTTAGATCAACATGGTTTAACAGATGTTCGTGTAGTGCCGACTCAAGGTTATTTAGCTGACCACTATAATCCTGCAACTAAAACGGTTGCCTTGTCTGAAGATAACTACTATAATTCTTCAATCGCCGGTACAGCTGTAGCAGCGCACGAAGTTGGTCACGCGATGCAGCATGCTGAAGCTTATTCGTTCTTAACATTACGTTCGAAATTAGTGCCAGTAGCTAATATTTCATCGAATATGTCTTGGATTTTTGTAATGATCGGTATTTTTGCTTCATCTTCAGGTTTCCTGTTGCTGGGTATAGCTTTATTATTAGCGGGTGTTGTATTCCAGGTTGTAACATTACCGGTAGAGTTCGATGCATCCAAACGTGCGATGAATGAAGTCGTATCTTTAGGTATTATCAATAACACCGAAGAACGTTCAGCACGCAAAGTTTTAAATGCAGCGGCAATGACATACGTTGCAGCAGCAGCTGTAGCAGTAATGGAATTATTACGTTTAATCCTGATTTACACAGGTATGACTTCGGAAGATTAATATGTAATGTAATAGAAATTAAAAAAAGTCATTTTCCCATTAGGGAAAATGACTTTTTGTTTTGATAATTATTCAAGTATTTCATAATCTTTCAAAGTCCGTTTTAATCAACGGACCTTGTAAGAATGGGGAAAACGAATAGATAACTTATTTAGCCTTAATGGAGAGGCTGTTTTTTATCGTCCAATGTGAAGCCTTCTCCAGTTACATCGCGGACGTCCATGACGGATACGAATGCATGCGGATCAATGCCGTGGACAATATTTTTTAGACGGACGAGTTCGTTTCGGCCGATGACACAGTACAGAACATCCCGGTGCTCTTTCGTAAAATGACCATGCCCGTCAAAAACGGTCACGCCACGGTCCATGTTATTCGTAATTAAGTTTGCGATCTCATCGGACTTCACTGAAATAATAAATGCACCTTTTGCTGAATAGGCACCTTCCTGCACTAAATCGATGACACGGCCGCCAACATAAACGGCTACTAAAGTATACATCATCGAACGGGCGTCCAAAAACGTCATCCAGGAAAGGAGAATGACAAAGAAATCAAAGCCGAACATCGTTTTGCCCATACTCCAACCAAGATATTTATTTGCAAGTCGGGCTAAAATATCGACCCCGCCGGTTGTTCCACCGAATCGGAACACAATCCCTAAACCAATTCCGACAAATACCCCTGCAAACAATGATACAAGGAATAAATCATCCTGTAAGTTCATATCGACTTCGTAAATTTGAAAGATTTTTAAGAATACCGATACGCTTAGTGTACCGATGATTGTATAGATAAATGATTTTTTCCCTAATAAACGCCATCCTAAAATAAACATTGGAATATTTAATAGCAAATTCATTAATGCTGGGTCCCAATTTAGTGTAAAATATAAAATAAGTGTAATACCACTAAATCCACCTTCACCCAGTTGGTTTTGCATATTGAAGTGGACAAAACCGAAACTGAATATTGCGGAACCGATCAGGATTCCGATGATATTCTGTATTTTTATTCCTTGCATAGTAAACCTCCTAAAATCGGTTGAGTAAGAATATATGTGTTGGAGCAGAAAAAAGGTTACATTGTTTATTATGTTTGATTTTGTCGCATTTGACAACAATATGGATGAACGCAACAATGTCGCATCTTCTTACTCGCAATTAATTAAACAAGGATAAAAAGCAACTAACAGTAAAAAGGAGTTTTCTAGTATGACAATCAGAGTAGCAATTGCCGGTGCACGAGGCAAGATGGGAACAGAAGCAGTACATACAATCATGAATAATGACGGAATGGAACTTGTATCAGCACTTGATTATAAAGAAGTCGGTACATCACTAGCTTTGCTTGAAGAGTTTCCGAATCATTATGAAGTGCCGATTTATACAAATTTTGTTGAGCTTGTGCGTGAAACAAAGCCGGATGTACTTTTAGATTTAACAAATCCGCTTTGTGTATATGAACGAACAAAACAGGCGCTATTACATAACATTCGTCCAGTTGTTGGGACGACCGGTTTTACCGACGAACAACTTGAAGAACTGCAGCAAATGGCAACAGAAAAACAATTAGGCTGTATTATTGCGCCGAACTTCGCGATTGGTGCCATATTAATGATGAAGTTTGCCAAAGATGCCGCAAAGTATTTCCCGGATGTGGAAATTATCGAAATGCATCATGATCAAAAGCTTGATGCACCATCTGGTACTGGTATTAAAACAGCACAAATGATCAGTGAAGTTCGAAAGTCGAAAAAGCAGGGGCATCCGGAAGAAAAAGAAACACATACTGGTGCAAGAGGCGCAAATTTTGACGGCATGCATATCCATTCAGTAAGACTTCCAGGTTTAGTTGCGCATCAGCAAGTACTGTTTGGCAGCACAGGTGAATTATTAACGATTCGTCATGATTCATTAAATCGCGGAAGCTTTATGAGCGGTGTTACATTTAGTATTGAAGAAGTAATGAAAACCAATACATTAATCTATGGATTAGAGAACATCATTTAGAAATGGGTTGATAATTATGAAAATGGCATTAATAGCGCATGATCGGAAAAAAGATAATTTAATTCAGTTTGCGATTGCGTATCGCGATATATTGAAAGAGCATGATCTATATGCGACAGGCACAACGGGCACAATGATCGAAGCGGAAACAGGGCTTCCGATTACGAAGTTTCGCTCGGGTCCATTAGGTGGAGATCAGCAAATCGGTGCGATGATCGCCAATAATGATATGGATATGGTATTTTTCTTCCGTGATCCATTGACGGCACAGCCGCATGAGCCGGATGTCATGGCATTAGTGCGGTTATGCGACCTGTATCATATACCGCTTGCAACAAATATGGGGACAGCAGAAATTTTATTAAAAGGGCTTCAGGAAGGTTTTGTTGACTGGCGCATTTTAGAAGAGCGCAGAAAATAAAGAGCCGGTCAATTTTACTTTATAAATGTGTTTTATCATTTTGAAGAAAATTAAAATCGTATTGTTGAAAGGATGGGGAGCCGAATGAAAAAATTAAAAATTGGTATTACATGTTACCCGACAGTGGGAGGTTCGGGTGTAATTGCAACAGAGTTAGGCAAGATGTTGGCAGAACGAGGACATGAAATTCACTTTATTACTTCAAGTGTGCCATTTCGACTTAATAAAATTTATTCAAACGTTTTTTTCCACGAGGTGGAAGTGAATAATTATTCGGTATTTCAATATCCACCATACGATATTGCATTAGCAAGTAAAATGGCTGATGTTATTAAAGAGGAAAAACTTGATTTATTACATGTTCACTATGCGATTCCTCATGCGGTTTGTGCGGTTTTGGCCCGTCATATGAGCGGCGAGAACTTTGGCATTGTCACAACACTTCACGGAACAGATATTTCTGTTTTAGGCGAAGATTCTACGTTGGCGCAGGCGATCAAGTATGGCATTGACTGTTCCGATGCAGTAACGACTGTTTCGGAATCGTTAAAACAGCAGACATATGCTTTGATCGATACGAAAAAACCGATTGAGACTATTTATAATTTCGTTGATGAGGATGTGTTTAAGCCTGTGGATCCCGGCAATTTAAAAGAGCAATTTGGTATTTTGCCGCACGAAAAAGTAATTATCCATGTCTCGAATTTCCGTAAAATAAAAAATCTGCCGGATGTGGTCGATTCATTCCTGAAGATTCGTGAGCGTATGCCGGCCAAATTATTATTAGTCGGGGATGGACCGGAAAAGCATCGTGTCACGGATATTGTCAAAGATTCACCTTATACGGATGATGTATTGTTTTTAGGTAAGCAGGAAAACATTACAGAACTTTTTGCGATCAGTGATTTAAAATTATTGCTCTCAGAAAAAGAATCGTTCGGGCTCGTATTATTGGAAGCTATGGCATGCGGTGTACCTGGCATCGGTTCAGCGATCGGCGGGATTCCTGAAGTAATCGATCATGGTGTGAACGGCTATCTGGTACCACTTGGAGATACGCAAGCTGTGGCGGATTATGCGGTCGAACTGCTGCAGGATGAGGAAAAACATCAAGCTTTCAAAGAAGCCGCACTAAAATCGGTACGCGATCAGTTCCATGAATCAAAAATGGTTGAACAATATGAACGTATATATGAAAGTGTGGTTGAAAAAAAGAATGATTCCGCAACAATGGCAAGCGGCAAAGGAAGTCATTAAAAAGATTGAACATGCCGGTTTTGAAGCTTTTATTGTAGGTGGAGCGGTGCGGGATCATTATTTGCAAAAAGAAAATAATGATGTCGATATCGCAACGAGTGCATTGCCAGAAGAAATTCAAACAATTTTTTCCCAAACAATTGATGTAGGTATCGCTCACGGGACGGTCATTGTACTGGACTGTGGAGAACCAATCGAAGTAACAACTTACCGGACAGAGTCTACATACAGTGACCATCGTCGTCCGGATACAGTCGAATTCGTTCGAAATTTACAAGAGGATTTAAAACGCCGGGATTTTACAATGAATGCGATGGCCCTAAGTCAAACGGGAGAGTACATCGATTATTACAATGGCCGCCAACATATCGACAGCAAAGTTATTTGTGCTGTAGGGAAGCCGGAACAGCGTTTTGAAGAAGATGCTCTCCGAATGCTGCGTGCTGTCCGATTTGCTGCACAGCTTCACTTCTCAATCGAGGAAAACACTTTTGATGCAATCAGGCAAAAAGCAGCATCGATTGAATATGTTGCAGTAGAGCGCATTCAAGTAGAACTTTCAAAAATTTTTACTTCTGAACATGCTGCATTCGGTATTGAATATATGGAAAATACGACATTGGGCAATTATTTATATGGCGATTTTACTTCTTCTGATTGGGTACGCTTTTATTCGGAAGACCGACAAGTTGGGTGGGCATACTTCTGTTTAGTAAATGGCAGTGATTTGACGCTCCTTACAAAGTATCGCTGTTCGAATAAGGATAAGCTCTTCGTAAAAACGGTGTTGGATGCTTATGAAAGCCTACTCAGCGGGATGAGCCTTGGTGATTTAATGCGTTTTGATACAATGATTCTTAAAACAGCATACCAATTTACAATTTGGCAAAATCGTAAACTTGAATTGAGCTACGAAGAATTAATAGCACGAAAAAACATATTGCCGATTCAGCAGGTACATGAACTTTCGATTACAGGAAAAGACTTGTTGGAATGGTCCCAGAAAAAACGCGGCAGCTGGATTAAACAGACGCTTGATGCAGCAGTAGAAGCGGTCTTAAATGGGAAAGTACAAAATGATAAACAACAATTAAAGGAATGGTTTTATGCATTTCACGATGAAGGATGAAATTTTGAAACGGTTTTTGACTGCGGATGGAGAACCGGTTTCCGGCCAAGTGTTGGCGGATGAACTCAACGTCTCCCGAACAGCAATATGGAAGCATATGCAAACATTGAAGCAGGAAGGTTATGAGTTTGAAACAGTAAAAAAACGGGGGTATAAACTGTTATCTGTACCGGATAAAGTGGATATGGGTCAACTGCAGCAATTTTTGACGACGGAACGCTATGGCCGACAAGTTCATTATTATGAAACGGTTGAGTCGACACAGCTTGTTGCGCATGAACTTGTCCGAGCTGGTGCACCGGATGGCACGGTTGTTATCGCTGAGCATCAAACTGCAGGGCGAGGGCGCATGATGCGTGAATGGGAATCGACAGAAGGACAAGGGATTTGGATGACTGTCATCATACGCCCGGATGTTGCCCCGCACCAGGCTCCTCAATTTACCTTAGTTACTGCTGTGGCCATTGTTGAAGCAATGAAGTCGAGTTTTAAATATTTCACTCCTGAAATCAAATGGCCGAATGATATTTTAATCAACGGCAAAAAAACAACAGGAATTTTGACGGAAATGGTAGCTGAGGCTGATCGAATCCAGGCATTGCTAATTGGTATTGGCATCAATGTCAATCAGCAGAGGAATGATTTTCCTGAACCGTTACAATCAATTGCAACTTCGATTGCGATTGAAGAAGGAGAGCCAATTGAACGTGTACATTTCGTCGCCAATGTGCTTGAATCTTTGGAAAAATACAGTGACGAATACGTGAAAAACGGCTTCGGCCAAATTAAACAGCTATGGGAACAGTCTTCGGGGACGATCGGAAAACAAGTGAAAGCAACAACACTCCGTGAAGTCGTTGAAGGGGAAGCTGTCAGTATTACTGAGAGCGGTGTCCTGGAAATTCGCCAAGCAAACGGGGAAATTATAGGCATTTACTCTGCTGATATTGAACTTTTATCGTAAAGGCCTCATTAAAAAAGTTTTTACAGCAATTATTTATCCCGTATTAACGGGTAGTAAGACTCCCGCCTCTAGACATAAGCAGGGCAAAAGGATAGGCGGGAGATCAACTACCGTAAAAGCCCGATTGGTTTGGGCCAACACGATGTTGGTCATACAAGCGTTGTCACAGGACGTGACGATTTTAGCTTGTGTTCCTTCCAATCAGTGGGGGATGAGAAAACCCACTGATTGAGTTTAACTTTATTCTGTACGTTTTCTTCCAAACTTGTTATAGTAGCTCTAGGACAGTATCTTAATAGAACTGTACCTGCAACTGCTAGTCAACATTAAAAAAATCTGCTTTGATCTACACAAGACAGAGACGGAAGAAAACGCGCATAAATCAATTCATTTTATACTTATAATTCGATTCTATTTCCACTAAAAGTATGAAATTTGTTGAATTTACGTATGGTACTACCCTTCTGTCTAATTTTAGATAGAAGGGTATTTTTGTTTTCTTTCCACTTAAGGAGGAAGAACATGAAAACAACTGCACAGTTTTTAAAAATGAAAGAGCAAGACGAAAAAATTGTCATGATTACCGCTTATGATTATCCGGCAGCGAAATTTTCCGAAGCGGCAGGTGTCGATATGATACTTGTAGGGGATTCCCTCGGAATGGTCGTACTGGGCTATGAATCGACAATGCGTGTAACAGTGGAAGATATGATCCACCATAGTAAAGCGGTTCGCCGAGGTGCACCGGATACGTTCATCGTCGTCGACATGCCATTTGGTTCTTATCACGGAGATGTGAACGAAACATTGAAAACGGCTGTGAAAATGATGCAGGAAACGAATGCAAATGCCGTAAAAGTAGAAGGGGCAGATGATATCGTGCCTGTTATTAAAAAGTTAACCGATGCCGGTATTCCGGTTGTTGCACATTTAGGATTGCTGCCACAATCAGCTGGGGTGCTTGGCGGTTATAAAGTGCAGGGTAAAACAGCCGAGCAGGCGGAAAAATTATTAAAAGATGCTCTACTTGTTGAACAGGCAGGTGCATGTGCCGTTGTCCTGGAATGTATTCCACATCAGTTGACGGAAGTTGTCTCGCATAACTTAACGATTCCGACAATTGGCATCGGTGCAGGGGTAAAAGCGGATGGGCAAGTGCTTGTATACCATGACTTATTAAAATACGGAAAGCATCATATACCAAAATTTGTTGAAGCATTTGCACAAGTCGGTGAAGAGGTAGAAAAGGGGATTACGAATTATAAAAACGCTGTGAAATTAGGTACATTCCCGACATTACAACAAAGTTTCACAATGAAAGAGACGGAGCTAATCGAGCTCTACGGAGGTGTAAAATAATGAACGTATTAACAACAATAGCCGAGTTGCGTGAAGTAGTTCAAATGGCAAAATACAACCGTCAGTCAATCGGTCTTGTCCCGACAATGGGCTATTTACATGAAGGACATTTAACATTGGCTGCAAATGCACGCAGCGAAAATGAACTTGTTATCATGAGTATATTCGTCAACCCAACACAATTTGGTCCAAATGAAGATTTTGAATCATACCCAAGAGATTTACCACGCGATACAGAATTGGCAAAATCGGTAGGGGTAGATTATATATTTGCACCGTCTGTAGAAGAAATGTATCCGCACGATGGTGGGATATCCATTCGTGCAGGACGGCAGGCACATATTTTATGCGGAGCGAGCAGACCTGGTCATTTTGACGGGGTTTTGCAGGTCGTGGCGAAGCTCTTTAATTTAGTGCAGCCGGACCGTGCTTATTTCGGACAAAAGGATGCCCAGCAAGTGGCAATCATTCAAACAATGGTACGCGATTACAATTTCCCGGTGACAATCCGTGTTGTGCCGGTTGTACGCGAAGAAGACGGTTTGGCAAGATCAAGCCGCAACGTTTATTTGTCTGCTGAAGAACGTTCACAGGCTCCTGCAATTCAGCAAGGGCTCCAACTTGCGAAGAGAGAATTGTTGGAATTCGGTAGTGTGGAATCGGCAATTGCACTGGCAAAAAAAATAATCCATGACAACATGGAGGGCAATGTTGATTATTTGATGATTTTATCTTACCCGGATTTACAGGAAGTCGATGATCGGACAGAGCAAATCGTTGTTGCAGCTGCCGTTCAAATTGGTAAAACACGTTTAATCGATAATTTAATTTTTCCATTAAAAGGGGAAGTAGTCCATGTTTAGAATGATGATGAACAGTAAAATCCACCGTGCACAAGTGACACAGGCAGATTTAAATTATGTAGGGTCCATTACAATAGATGAAGATATTTTGGATGCGGTTGGAATGCTGCCGAATGAAAAGGTCCATATTGTCAATAACAACAACGGAGCACGCTTTGAGACGTATATTATCGCCGGGGAGCGCGGGTCAGGAGTTATTTGCGTAAATGGGGCAGCGGCACGCCTTGTTCAAAAAGGTGATATTGTCATCATTATTTCTTACGTGTATGTGGATAATAAAGAAGTTGCCGAACATACTCCAACTGTTGCGATTATGGGGGAAAGCAATACAATCAAAGAAATAATCGAATACGAACCGGAAGCAACAATTATGTAAATAAAAGATGAAAAGCTGTCATGAAGGATTATTCCTATATGACAGCTTTTTTTATATTACATTTTTGGTTAACGAAGGATAATTTTGTAATTTTTATATCATCTCCTTGTAATCTTTTTGAAATATTAAATGTGTAGACTTGGATTTAGCTTTATTTTACAAAATAGACAAAAGATACAGGGGGAAATAATTAATATGTTTCAAAATAAACTATTATTTAGCTTTGCCTTCTTTATGGTCACTACCTTATTCTTCGCAAGCGCGGCAATTGCAGCTACGCATACTGTGAAGAGAGGTGAGGAATTGGATGAAATTGCAGATCTTTATGACACATCAGTATATACATTGCTTGAATTAAATGAAGTAGACGACATAGATAAAGTAACAGAAGGTTTCGTACTAAAATTACCGGATCATATTAAAAATAAAAAAGCACCGGTTGAAAAAAAGGAAAAAAAGGAAAAAAAGGAAACAATTGATGACTTTGAAGTTGTCAAAACTTTAACAGTTGAAGCAAGCGCTTTTACAGCATACTGTAAAGGGTGTTCGGGAAAAACGGCATCCGGAATTGACTTAAAGAAAAATCCGGATATTAAATTAATTGCGGTTGATCCAAAGATTATTCCGCTTGGAACGAAGGTTTGGGTGGAAGGTTACGGAATTGCGGTTGCCGGTGATACAGGCGGTTCAATTAAAGGAAACCGGATTGATGTTTTTGTTAAAACAAAAAAAATCGCGCTCAATTGGGGACGTAAAAATGTTGAAATTAAAGTATTAAAATAACGGATAAATGGGCAGCGAATGCGATTGGCATTTCGCTGCTTTTCATTTAAGTGAATATTGGGAATTAGGAGAATACGAGTGCCCGATTTGTTGCATTCCCTACACTGTAATGCTAATGTGAAAAATGAGGTGGTATATATGGAAAAATTTGATTTAGCCGTCATTGGTGCTGGGCCTGGAGGATATGTAGCGGCAATCCATGCAGCAAAAAGCGGCTTGAAAGTAGCGCTTGTCGAAAAAGATAAAGTTGGTGGTGCCTGCTATAATGTCGGCTGTATTCCTTCAAAAATTATGCTTGAGCATAGTAAGCTGGTGCAGGAAATTCGACGCGGAACTGATTGGGGTGTGACGGTACCGACGATTAATATTGATTTTCCGAAACTAATGCAGCGAAAAGATCAAGTGGTTGCTGAACTGTTATCTAATATTGAAACATTTATCGAAAATGCACAGATTACATTGTTTAGGGGGAAGGCGACAGTAACCGCAGAACGAAAAGTGATTATTGGTAGTGAGGCATTTACAGCAGATCATGTCATTTTAGCAACAGGCAGCCGCCCGTTCGTTCCGCCATTTAAAGGGCTTGAAAACGCAAATTATCATACAACGGATACGTTCTTTTCCATCCAGGAGCTGCCGAAGCAATTAACGATTATCGGAGGCGGGGTTATTGCAATTGAAATGGCATTTGCTTTAGCGCCAATGGGAACAAAAGTAACCGTTTTAAACCACAGTAAAGATATTCTGCAAACAGAAGAACCGGATGCACGTCCGATTATTAAAGAAAAGATGAAACAACTCGGAATCGAACTTGTGACAGACTTTACGTTCGAAGAAATCCATGCTGACCATGTTCAAACATCAATCGGCAATTTCCCGTTTGAAAATTTACTGTTTGCTACAGGGCGCCGTCCGAATACTGAAATTGCGGAAGCGCTTGAAATGCAGATGGATGGCCGTTTAATCAAAGTAAATAACCACTATGAAACAAGTATTCCAGGCATATATGCGATAGGTGATTTAGTCGGAGGATTCCAGCTTGCCCATTCTGCAAGTGCAGAAGGTGTACACGCAATCGACTATATTTTAGGGAAGCACCCAAAAGTGATCAATCAGCAGGAAATTCCGCGATGTGTATATACACATCCTGAAATTGCGACATTTGGCATGCTGGAGCACGAAGCACCTGCAGACAGTATTGTAACGAAGATGTATTTACCTACGAACCCTAAAGCGTTGTTAAGCAAAATAAACCTTCAACGTCACAATGACATTAAAGGTTTAAAAAGGGGCTCTATTCACTTCCGAGTAGGTCGCAGCTCCAACTCACGAATGATTTTTTGAACAGTAATGTTAGAACAGTAAGCCAGTTTTGCAATATCCTTAGTTCGCATATTGATATCTTTTGCCAGGCAATCTTTAACTGTCTGAATGATGAAAGCTCTTTTCTCAGGACTTCCTTTCTTCAACTTCAATCCTTTGTACGCTCCAAATTCCTCTGCATCTCTGTTTAAAGTTTCGGGTTTATGACCCGTTAATCTGCTCAGCTCCATAAATTCGATTGGCTCCGATTGAGTTTTTAAAATGGCTACCGTATTTCTATAGCGACGATACCTTTTCATTTTTGCTTCCGCATCGGAGATTAAGTCCACAGGATCTATTTCAAAATAGAGCGGCATGCTGAATCCTTCAGCCGTCCTTGCCAATACTTCCGCTTTCATTGTCTCACTATTCAATGTGATTCTTTCAAAAAGGGTAGCAATGATTTTCTCCAGTTCATCGTCATCTATTTCAGAAGGTAGGGCGACACTCATAAACTCAGGCATCGTATATTCAGACCTCATGAACAATGATAAAAAGTCATCCGCATGTTCACCGGCTAAATTAAGAACAGCTTCAATGTTGTACTTATCCTGTTTGATCAGACTTAGTTTTTGTTCAACGGTTTTCAATTCCTCGGTTAGAACAGCCACATCATCTTCGATAGTTTTTTTATTCGCATCCAACTTATCCATTGTCCAGCTACCAGTAAGATAAAGATTAAGAAGACGGTCCAGCATGTCCTGCTTATTTTTTATATCCAGTCGAAGTCTTTTGATATCCTTCTCCAAATCGTCAATTTCCGACGTAGCCGTTTCACTGGACTGCATATGTTTTGAAATTAATTGCTCCCGGTTATCCAGTAGCAAGTCCTTAACTAAAACAAGAAGAGGTCTCAGAACCTGGTTAGCACTATATGTGGGCATCACAGGACACGGAGGGGACGTTTCATGAATATGGAGGATATACGCATAGGTTTTGCCGTTATCACCGTATTCAGGCCTCTCCAGCTTGTTTAAACGCAATGCTTTGCCACAATGTGCACAAGTCAGTTTAAGTTGTCTTAAACCATGCCTGAAACTTGTAGGGGGAAGTTCCTTTTTCAGTAAACTCATTCGAGCTTGAATGCGATCGTAAGTCTCCTTAGTTCGAAGTTTCGGGAAAACATCTTCCACTTCCATGTTTTCAGTTGAATAGTTCCGTGTGAGCACGCCATGGTAATTCTTGTTCATCAATCTTTTTCGAACCTGTACATCTGTCCATTTAGCACCTTGCGCAGTCTTACAGCGTTTGTTTAACTCATTGGCTATACGATGGGTGCCCATAGCTTCTTCAAGATACAAACGGTCAATAAAAGGGATAATCCATGCACGTTCTTTGTTTACGATTGGTGTTTTCGTATTTTTGTCGTAAATATATTCGTCCGGTATGCGGCCCATTACGCGACCTTCCCGTGTATACTGCCTCAAACCTCGGCCCATTGTACGCTTGATGTTCCGTCTGCGATGAGATGCAAGCAGGTTTTTTAAGTCACTGAAAAATTCATCATTTTCATTGGTAAGGTCAATAATATTGCCGGGCTCCGCAATCTTTACTTTGTTCTCCCGCAGAACATCTTTCAGGTATTGCCAGTCCGCCACATCCAAACGCGAAAGGCGGTCCTGCTCGATAACCAGAACAACATCCACTAGACCATCTTCTACCGCATCCAGAAGAGCTTCCAAACCTTCTTTGTTGATTTTTGCACCGCTGTCCACATCTTTATAAGTATCAACGATTGTCCATCCCTGAGCCTCTGCATAACGCGTAAGTTCCGTCTGCTGTGCTTTAAGGGAATAGCGGTCCTCTTGCAGCTTAGTTGATACCCGGATGTATATGGCTACTCGCATGTGCTTTTCCATGATGTGCACTTGAAGCAACTCCTTTTGTACAAATATTTTACAATTCAAAAAATGTATGCTACTATAAAAAAACAGAACGGGTGTTCTGTTTTTTGTTCTACTTTTGTTCGGAAATATGTTTTTCTTTAATGGCGTGTAGGACATTCGGAAGATCTTCAATGTCCACTTGCGCCCCAGCTACTTCGATAGAGCCGTCTTTATTAATAAAGATTTTTACGGAAATCTGCTCGTTTTTCTCAACTGAATAGAGTGGACTAGCGTCTTCAGCAACATAACTGCTATCTGATTTTTTAATCGAATGTACCAGCATGTTTCTTTCGTTTTTGATTGCAGGTGGTGTTTCGTCACCCAACAAATCCACTGTTTCAAAAATTGTCATTTCTCTTAAATTGAGTAGTTCGTCGATGCTAACAGAAGTGAAAACTTCTGCATAAGATCTTAAAACTTCAACGGAAGGTAATCGCATACCTTTCTCAATTAAACCGATATATGCTTGTGATACGCCAACAGCTTCTGCAACGACTGCTTGTTTATAGTTATAAGAAGCTCTTAATTTTTTTAAAAACAACCCAATCGTCGGGCTAATCTGTTTTCTTTTCTCACGGGTTACTTCCGGTAGTCTTTTTTCAGGATTAATAATTCTATCTTTTTCTTCTTTTCTATCTTTTTTCAAAATTGGTCACACCTCTCGAAGTATTGATAAATTAACGTTTATGGAAAAAAATTAAAAAATATTCAAAAAATATGGATAAAAATAGTTGCAAATATTACCGACGGTTGTTATAGTGTGAATTAATAGAGTTGAAGAAACATAGACTAGGCATTTAAATACCGACGGTTTTCTAAAGCTCTTAAAAAAAGGAGGCTATTCAATGTATGAACAAACCTCAGATTAATGTTCCAGAAATCAATATGGAACTGGTAAGAATTAAAGCTGCGCTTCCTGTAAAACTCGCGGAGCTTTCTCGTATTAACAAAGACGCTGCAATCACAATCCTGCAAGATTGGGGAGAAGGCGTCAAACCTTTAAAAGTATTATACAAAGAAGTACTAGCTGAATTAGATGCTGTCACATCTATATAAATCAGAACAAGACAATCAAATGTCTTTGACCTACTGATAGTTTACCTTAAAAGTGGTTAATTATGCAAGAAACAAGTAAAAATAGATACAAATTACCTTATTTTTTACAGAAACAAGTAAAAAATATTACGTAACTCGTTCACTATTTTTACTTTAAGCAAAATCATACTAAGAACATTTGTACCTATTCTGCTTAAAGTAGCAATAGAGCTATCCGCCTATCAAAAGGTGATTGGGAAATGGACAAGAAATACCCAATGTAAAACAAAAAACACTCAGGAGGTTATTAAAAATGAGATCAACAGGAATTGTACGTAAAGTGGATGAGTTAGGACGCATTGTAATTCCAATGGAGTTACGCCGCACATTAAAAATCGAGGATAAAGACCCGATTGAGATTTTTGTGGATGAGGATAAGGTGGTTCTTAAAAAATACAAGGCGAATATGACTTGTGACATCACAGGCGAGGTATCGGAAAACAATGTTCCACTTTTTGACGGAAAGCTTACAGTAAGTCCAGAAGGTGCTGCAAGATTGCTAGAGGAACTTCAAAAATTAAATAGAAAAGGGGTTTAGTTAGGATGAACGATCTGCAAATTCAAACTCACATTGCCCAATCTCAGGCAAATGGTAAATTTCAACGCATGCAAGAAATCAAACGTGAGCGTGAGAAATTAAAGCTTGAACATGACAAGCTCCAAGAAAGCTTAATACAACATATCGAGAAAAACGGTAAAGTATTAGCATTTAAGGATAACGTTCCACACATATTACAAGTGGGAATGCGCACTACAACAAAATTCGATAAGGCGAAGTTGGCTGGAGATTTAGGTGAAGCCCAGAAGGACTTAACGACTGTTCGGTTAGCTCAACTTGTCGAAGAAAAACGCTTAACAGCTCAACAAATTGAAGAACTTATGTACACTGAAAGTGATACCACGTTAAAAGCCCGTAAAGCTAGTAAAAACGATTTAAGTTTAATACTCGGTAAATAAATCCGGAAGGAGGCGTTGCATGTGGAAGGGAAAAAATTTTTACAAATTGAAACACCGTCGGTTTTAAAAAGTGGTCAAGCCAACTGGGTTGTTAAAGATGATTTAGGTAACGAAGTGCAAGAAGGTGAACAGGTTTTCATCTTGGAAAATGGCGCAACGATTCATGTAGGTGCTGCAGAAGATTACTTGATTGAGAAGCTGGGAGCAAAGGTTGCGAAAACTGGAGTTACAGATGTGTTCTTACTGGCAGACGGTGCTTGGATTAGTACAGAAGATATCGAGGATTACTTTATTGAAACATTAGGTGCACAAGTTTTTCAGCGAGTTGCGTTTAATAGCGCTCAAAAATAAAAATGAGTATTTTATTAACTGCAAAGCAACACCGATGATGCATAAGGCAGTTAATCAAACACTCATGTATAACTTATCACAAATGAGGAGGAATTTTCAATGAAAATAGAAGTTACACACACGATTAAATTTGACACAAAAGTCGAGTCCTTACTGGAGTTAGTAGCTCAAGCGTTAATTAGTTCAACTAAACCCGTAGAGCTAACTGTTGAACCTACAAAACTTGAAGGGGAAAAGGCGTCAACAACGGTGACATCCGAAAAAGGGGATAAGCCGAACGTAGCAACGAAAACACGTTACTTCGTTCATGAAGGCACAGACGAACTGGTTGTTGTAAAAAAAGGTGAGTCACTTGAGTTCCTAGAAACGGATATTTTCGATGAGGTATCAGCTGCTGTTTATAAAGAGCTTAAAGCGAAGAATGAAGAGCCTGCAACTGAAAAGGTACCGGAGGAAGAATCAGAGACTACAACTGTAGAAGATGAAGCAGTCGTTGTGGATCAACCGGCATTAAAAATTGAAGATTTACGCATGATTGCTGCTAAGTTTGTCAGTGCGGCCAAACAAAAAGAATTGAAAGCATTATTCGGTGAGTTCAAAGATGAAGATGGAAACCCTGGCATCAAGCTCTCTTCAATACAAGAAAAGGACTACCATGCATTTGTTGAGCGAGCAAAAGAGCGTTTAGCAGAACTGGGTGTTGAATAATGACGGGGCATGCAAAACGTGCCCACGCCTTACTGAGTGCATCGGGCGCAAAACGTTGGATGACTTGTACACCTTCTGCTCGGGCAGAGGAAAAGTATTATTCGAAACATGGACAGAAGCCTGAAAGTGAGTACGCGGTTGAAGGGACGACTGCCCATGAATACAGCGAATTAATTCTGGCACGGGAGTTAGGGCATCTCAATAAATCTCAGGCAACTCGAAAAATTAATGCTTTCAAAAAGCGACCGGAAAAAGCAAAGTACTATGGTCCGGAAATGGAAGAGCATGTACAAACGTATGTCGATTTCGTAATGGAACGTGTGAATGCTGCACGTGCAGTTTCTCCGGATGCGATTGTACTGATCGAACAGCGTCTCGACTTTAGCGAATATGTACCGGAAGGCTTCGGTACCGGCGACGTATTGATTGTTTATGATGGTGTACTGGAACTGATTGACTTGAAGTACGGCAAAGGGGTTCCAGTCAGTGCTGATGAAAACCCGCAACTTATGCTTTACGGTCTTGGTGCAATTGCAGAACATGACATTCTCTACGATATCAAAGAAGTGATTCTTACAATCGTACAGCCTCGGCTGGATAGCATCTCAAGTTATTCGATTGCTTCAGATGAATTGTTAGAGTGGGCTGAAAATGAAGTAAGGCCAAAAGCGGAACTTGCCGATAAAGGTGAAGGTGAATTTGTACCGGGTGAGCATTGTCGATGGTGTGCCATCAAAGATACATGTCGTGCACGTGCAGACCTAGCACTCAAAACAGTCGAAGCGGATTTTGCGGAAGATGGCTCAATCGAAATGGAGCTACCGGATCCTGCAGAACTTTCGAAAGAAGAGATTGCGGAAATCCTTTTCGTAGCACCTGAGATTGAAAAATGGTGCAAGGATATTCAAACCTATGCACTGAATGAAGCATTGAACGGGGAAGAGTTTGACGGTTTTAAACTGGTGGAAGGGCGAAGCAATCGAAAGTTTTCGGATATGAAAGCGGTCGCTGAACGTTTGGAAGGTGCAGGGCTTGAAGCAGAAATCATCTATAAACCGAAAGAGCTTCGCAGTGTAGGAGATTTAGAGAAAGCAGTCGGCAAGTCGCGCTTCACCGAAGTATTGGAAGGTTTAATCGTGAAGCCACCCGGTAAGCCGGCACTTGTTACACTTGACGATAAGCGTCCTGCACTCAACAGTCCAGAAAAAGCAGCAGAGGATTTTGCAGACGAACTATTAGAGTAGAAAGTTGGTGGATTATGTGCACAAAGGACAGCGCATTAAAAAAGGGGATGTTGCTCGCATCGAAATACTAACTGCAATTTATGTATACGCATTGGAGCATCAGCGACCAATCAGTTATAAGGAATTAGCTGCTGCAACCGACAATGCATCAACATCGACTGTATTCCGCCACACAGGGATACTTCAAAAAATGGGGTACTTACGCAAATACAACCAGGGAGAACCACGTTCTCTCATCGTTACACCAGAAGGAATAAAAGCAG
Organism: Solibacillus sp.; assembly: GCF_040273735.1. Taxonomy (NCBI): domain Bacteria; kingdom Bacillati; phylum Bacillota; class Bacilli; order Caryophanales; family Caryophanaceae; genus Solibacillus; species Solibacillus sp. Next base: position 60,954 of record NZ_JBELZM010000010.1, read on the forward strand.
TTCAATCTGGAACTTTATAAATTATAAACAACCGTCGGTTTTATGGGTTAGGTGAGAGTCCTAACCCTTAAAAAAATAAAATATTTGGAGGTCATTTAATATGGCAAAACGTACAGGAACAAAAGTTATCACTAACGAGGCACGCATGAGTTATGCGCACGTATTCGAGCCACATGGTATCGATGGCAACGAACCAAAGTATTCCATTTCAATCTTAATTACGAAAACAGACACTGAAACAATTAAAGCGATCAATGAAGCGGTAGAAGCTGCTAAAGAAGAAGGCAAAGCGAAGTGGAACGGCAAAATTCCGGCAAACTTGAAAACGCCACTGCGTGATGGCGATGAGGAACGTCCGGATGATGAAGCATATGCTGGTCACTATTTCATCAATGCAAACAACAAATCAAAGCCTGGCATTGTTCAAAAAGTAAGCGGGGCACTTGTACATCTTGATTCAGTAGATGATTTCTACTCAGGATGCTATGCAAAAGCTTCAGTTAACTTCTATGCTTTCAATGCAAACGGCAACCGAGGCGTGGCTTGTAGCTTACAGAACTTATTAAAAACGAATGATGGTGATCGCTTAGCTGGTGGCGCATCTGCTGAGGCTGACTTCGCGGATGAGTTCGAAGGCGATGACTTACTAGATTAATGCGTAGGCTACTAGCGGTAGTCAACTTTCCTCACAGCTTAAGTGCTAGCGGTTTCGGAGAGCGAGAATATACGTATAAAACGTATTATGAAAACTTAACGAAAGGCGCTGTTGTAGTCGTCGAGACACAAACAGGTTATTCCGTGGCACGTTTTGTTCGCTACATTGAAAGCACAGATGTACCGAATTTAAAGTACATTGTTCAGCATGTCAATATAGCGAGCCATAGAGCTAAACGAAAAGCATGCGAGGAATGGGACGACTATGAAAATTTACTAGATTAATTTTAACAGAATAAGAAGGTCTATTTTGGACCTTCTTTTCTTTATACCTAAAACCTTCTATTTAATAGGTAGAAAAGACAGTTTTTAGGTAGAAAGAAGGGAAGGTGTTAGAGAAAAATGCTAACAAGAATAAATGGTGTAGGAAGAAAACGAGGTCTAGTAGTAGACAATTTTGCAGGTGGTGGTGGTGCGTCAACTGGGATGGAGAAAGCAATAGGACGTTCAGTGGATATAGCGATTAACCATGACATGGAAGCTATTCGTATGCATAAGGCAAATCATCCGACTACAAAACATTATTGCGAATCTGTGTGGGATGTTGACCCGGTCGAAGCTTGTGAAGGGCAGCCGGTCGATATGGCGTGGTTTAGTCCAGATTGCCGTCATTTCAGTAAAGCGAAAGGTGGAGGACTTGTTAACCGGGGAGTACGGGGTCTAGCTTGGGTAGCGGTGAAATGGGCGAAAGCAGTAAAACCGAAACTCATCTTTTTAGAGAACGTGGAAGAATTTCGTACATGGGGTCCTGTTGATGATGACGGCAAACCGATAAAAGAACGCGAAGGTGAAACATTTAATGAATTCCTTAACGCTTTGAAAGTTGAAGGTTATGAGATTGAATACCGGGAGCTTGTTTCGTGTGATTACGGTGCGCCAACTTCAAGAAAACGCTTCTTCCTAGTTGCAAGATGCGACGGCAACCCAATAGTGTGGCCCGAGCCTACTCATGCAGACCCGTTGAGCGAGGAAGTACTGCTCTATGATAAAAAGCCTTTTAGAACGGCAGGAGAAATTATCGATTGGTCTTTCCCGACAAAATCAATTTTCGCTCGTGACAAGCCTTTATCCGAAAATACCATGAAACGGATTGCGAAAGGTTTACAGAAGTTTGTCATTAATTCCGATGAACCGTTTTTAGTGCCTGAACATAATGCGACTGCTTTTATCACGAGTTACTATACGCCAACAAATGAAAATGACGTGAGAGGATTACCGCTCGACAAACCATTACACACCATTACTAGTGGGGGTAATCGTTTTGGACTGGTAACTGCTTTCCTTACTAAATATTACGGTCAGTCGTATGCGCAGGGAATGGCAGAACCTTTACACACCATAACAACTAAAGATCGTTTTGGTTTAGTGACAGCTTTTTTGACCAAGTATTACGGAACTTCATATGCACAGGGTTTAAACGAACCTCTTCACACCGTTACTGCAGGCGGAAATAAATACGGTCTGGTCACAATTGAAATGCAGGAATACATGATTACGGATATTCATTTACGCATGCTCCAACCGGTGGAACTTTTTAGAGGTAATGGGTTCCCAAGCAGTTACATTATTGACCGGGATTATGAAGGCCGCAAAATACCAAAATCTCAACAAATTGCTAAATGCGGTAACGCTGTAACTCCTCAAGTGCCGGCTGCTTTAGTCAGAGCAAATGCGCCGGAGTTATGTTTTCAGAAGGAGGCGATATAAGTGGAGATAGGGCAAGACGTATATATTTCCGTATATAACCGGCTACGTAGAAGTAAACCTTACTGCAAGCTGCATAAAGTTGTCGAGATTACATCGACACATGTGATAACGAGCCCATTAAATTACGAGGACACGCCAAAACTTTGGCTTCGCTTCGGTCGGAAAAATCTACAATGTAAAAATACTCAGTCCAAATTTGAATATCAGATTTGAGAAAACGAGCAAGCATTTAACCGTGCAGTAATGGAGGGCTATTATGAGAAAACGTGAAAAGTTAAAAGTCGGTGAAAATGTTGTCGTGGTCAGTAACCACAAGTTTATACAAAGCATTGATATTGTGAGAGATTACCAGGTTGTACGTGCCAATAATTCAAGTGCATATCTGGTTGAAGTAGCGGATTTAAATGGAGCTAAACCTTACATGATTAAAGTCAGTCAGAAGGATTTCAGAGGTGCTGGTGTGATTGATTCCTACAAGGTTTACCGCACAAAAGAAGATTACGAGAAAGCAATTGCGGACCGTGAAGAACTCGCAAAACTGCAATCGAAAATCCGTGAAAACGTGAAGATGATGAACCTTACAGAATTAAGAGGTCTCTATGCATTCATGAATAAGAACTGAAAGAAGGTGAAGAATTGAAAACGCTAAGTATTGATATTGAAACGTATTCCAGTAATGACCTAAAAAAGTGCGGCGTTTACAAGTACGTAGAAGCAGATGATTTTGAAATACTCATTTTTGCTTATTCAGTGGATGGCGGCCCGGTAGAAACAGTAGAGCTTGCTTTAGGAGACAGTATTCCCCATGAAATACTCAAGGCGTTAGCAGATCCAGCAGTTCTTAAAAAAGCTTGGAATGCACAATTCGAACGTGTAGCAATGAGTGAATACCTAAAGCGGATGTTTTTAGAAATCGCATCTTACAGTGAAGGATTTACTTCTTTAGGTTACCTCGACCCAAAACAATGGCGATGTACGATGGTGGATGCAACTAGGGCCGGTTTACCTGCCACACTGAAGCAGGCGGCCATCGCATTAAAGCTTGATGTGTTAAAAGACGAAGCCGGCACGCATCTCATCAACTATTTTGCAAAGCCGAGAAAACCGACAAAAAATAATCCGGCTACTCGAAACCTGCCACAGGATGATTTTGAAAAGTGGGATGCATTCGTTAACTATTGTGCTCAGGACGTTCGTGTAGAAATGGAGATAGGCAGAGTCGTAGACGAATATCTGTATCTTGGCAGCAAGTCGGACCGTTTTGAAATGACGCTTTACCATCTGGACCAGGAAATTAATGATCGCGGTATTCTGCTGGATACTGAACTGGTAGAGGGCGCATTGGTAGTTGATGCTGCTTATAAAGAAAAGTTAATGGAATGGGCGAGAGTCTTAACCGGATTGGACAACCCCAACTCTAATGCACAGCTTTTAGGATGGCTCCAGGAGCAAGGTTTAGAGATTGATAACCTAAAAGCCGATACCGTAGCAAAAGAGGTTAAAACTACAACAGGTACGGTAAAAACGGTGCTTGAAATCAGACAGGACCTTTCCAAAACAAGCGTGAAGAAATACGCATCCATGCAGCATGCCATTTGCCGTGATGGAAGGGTTAGAGGATTACTGCAGTTTTACGGGGCTAACCGGACAGGGCGATGGGCAGGGCGACTGGTGCAAGTGCAAAACTTAACCAAGCACAGTGTGAATGATCACGATTTAGCATTAGCGCGTAATTTAGTAAAAGCAAAAGATGTCGATGGCATAGAAATGCTATTCGATTCAGTCATAAGTATTTTATCTCAGCTTATCCGTACAACGTTTGTTGCTCCGAAAGGGAAAACGTTTGCGGTGAGTGACTTCTCCGCTATTGAAGCACGTGTAATTGCATGGCTGGCAGGCGAGAAGTGGCGACTTGAAGTGTTCAACACGCACGGAAAGATTTACGAGGCATCGGCTGCACAAATGTTCAAAGTACCAATTGAAACAATCGGTAAGGGTTCACCTCTACGTCAAAAAGGGAAAGTTGCTGAGCTTGCACTCGGGTATCAAGGCGGACCGATGGCACTTGTCAGTATGGGCGCACTGGACATGGGGATTCCGAAAGAGGAGTTACCCGAATTGGTAAGCGCATGGCGCAATGCAAACCCGAACATTAAAAAGCTATGGTATGGGGCGGAAAGAGCCGCAATGAATGCTCTGCAGAACCCGGGTGATGTTATTGAATTTGAAAAAGGCGTTAGGTTCTACATGTTTAAGAATACGCTTATGATGCAGTTGCCTAGCGGACGTAGGCTTTGCTACTTTAATGCTCGCCTGCGAGATCATCAAAAGTTTGAAGGCAAACAGGAAATCGTATTTGAAAGTGTTCATCCTGAGAGCAAGAAATGGACGCTATCCTCCACATACGGCGGGAAATTGGTCGAGAACATGGTGCAGGCGATTGCCAGGGACTGTTTAGCCTATTCGCTCTTAAGGCTTGATAAAGAAGGCCATGAAACCGTAATGCATGTGCATGATGAAGCGGTATTAGAAAGCGAGGTTGGAAGCATTGTCACTATTGAAGAAATTATGGGCCGCAGTATCAGTTGGGCTGATGGTTTACCATTTGACGCAGATGGTTTTGAATCCACGTTCTACAAAAAAGATTGATGAGGAGACAGAGACGGATCCACCAGAAAAACAATTGGTGAGTGACTTATTGGCAGGGGCATTTGAAAAAGGGAATCCGGATGTATGCATACGATGCCAGGGGGATGTAAGAAAGGCAGGGCATATTACAGATGCCTATTCGCAAAATTCCGTTTGCCTCGAATGTTTGGCAATAGAAAGTCACATGGAGTATTCGGATGTCGATGACCAAGCGTGGATTCCTTTTAGTGATGCAATCATGTATGACAAAAAAGGGCGAGACATTACAAAGTTGGTGCGCGAAATGGTACAAAAAGATCTCTTACCGATACATTTAAAAGTCCATAAGATGCTCGAAGGTAAAAGTCCTCTTCCATCTTTACCTTCCCCCAGTAAAGTGAGCGAGGACAGAATGGTTGAGCTTCGCTCGATTTTAGCAGCAATAGACATGGCAATTGATTTAGGGTACAAGGACGACTTTTTAGAACTAACCGCAAAATACAACAAACTACTGGAGGAGGGTAACAATAATGGATTTTAAGACGTGGTTAAAAAGAGAATTATCAAATGCAACATTGTCATTGGCAAAAGAAAAATCTGCTCTAAAAGATTTAAATAAAGAGAAAAAACGCTTGGAAAAAGAGAAAGCTGATATTTCTCATCTCCCTATACGTAAAGTTGAAACTAGAATCACTAATTTAAAAGAATTTATAGATCAGTTGAAAAAGGTACAGAAGGTTGAAGTGGTACGGTTGCAAACGGGGAAAGTGATTGCGCTCTCTACATTAAAAGCTTTTAACAAAAAAGTTAGCAGTCGCATGTGGACAACAGAAATCACTCAGCATCCCGATGGTCTGAAAATGACATATTCGGACGGTTCATCAAAAGGGCAAATCACAATCACTGGTTTCGGTGTAGACCTTGAAATTCCGGAAGAAGTAGAGCTTCCAATCTTTACAGAAGGTGAGGTATTAGAATGCTTGATACGCTCATGAAACATGCCAAACATTTCACTGATGAAACGGGTCAAGATGCGGCAGACACTAAAAAAGTTGTTCATTTTCACGATTGCGGTTCACTTTTTATGGCGGATGGAATCGTCGGGCTATTTGCACTAAAAGTACACCAAGAAAAAGATAGTACAAAAACTCCTTCTGGTGCTGTTTCTAAAGAGGCTCCTATTTCACATGAAAAGGTCATCAATTTACTTGGGGCTGCAGCAAGTGTCCAAGATTCGGCGATTATCAAAGCAAATATTGATGTTGAAGCTTTGCTGAAATATACAAAGGCAGTTATACACGCCTGTAAATACGATAGCGAAAATGAAAAGAAAGAAGATCCTCTGCTCAACATTAATCTGAAAGTCAATAAAGGACTTGTCTACGAGCAGCACGGCGCTGAACTTAAAAGCTTTTATAACGACGCTGAAGTTTCACCAGCTGAAGACGTAATTGGGGCAACTTTGAATGCAAAAAACCTTTTAAAAGTGTTAGCGGTGCTGCACGAATTAGGGTATGACGATGTGCAGCTGCTAATCACTGGACGGTTTAGACCGGTTGAGATTCGGTCATATGATTGTGCTGTTCGAACAATTGTAATGCCGATAAGGACTTACTAGAAACACAGAACTATTAATCTAAGAAAAATTAAGAGTAGAATCATTCGATTATTTAAATGAGTAAAGGGATAGGTAGAAATATTTCACCCTCTGCATGCAAAATCTCTAACTATTATTTTCATTAATTACTTTTCGTAGTTTTTGATAGCTATCAATAATTTTATCAATAGCTAAAAGTAACACGATTCCTGCATATAAAAATTCTGTGGAAAATTTTTCTTTTAGGTCGTATAAATCACCGATTAAGAAACTTAAAGTAATTATACCTGCAACCATCCATAGACAAAATAATCGCCGATTTTTAATAAACTTTTGAGTGGGAGAATCTTCTCCTATTAATAAGATACGAATAGTAATATACACTACAATGGAAAAGGTAGATAAAATGAAGGTTGTGGATTTATTTTCTAACCAGTTTAATAATGTGCTTTCATCAATGAAATTACCCATGCTCATAAATATAACCGTACTATAAATTAGTACAAAGATTAAAGAAAAGGTGATTTCTAGAGGAATTCTTATTTCCAACCGTATAGCTTTGCTCTTAGTAGAATAATTAAAAATCTCTAGTAAATTTTTGAATTTTTCAGATAGTATGAAATTGCGATTAGTAAAATTAAACATTATAAATGTTATTAATGGGATTCCTAAGATTGTTGGTATTGTCCACCAATATTCATTATTTATTTGATTAGAATTTGTAATTAAAGTAGCTACTATTGTTCCAAAGTAAACAAAAAGAAAATGGGTTATATATAAAACAAACAATAAGGTGAGAATAGAAGAAGCTCTTGCTAGAAGTAAACCTCTCCATCCTTTATCATTAATCCATTTTTTTTCGAGTTTAAATAATAACTCTATAATCGAGAGTATCAGTGCAATAATACCTACTTCCTTTTGCTTTAAAAAATGTTTTTTCATTTGCATTCCTCCTTTAAAAATAATAGTAATATACGAAACAAATGTTCGATTGGTTTCAAAAATATATAAATATAGTAAAAAATATTCTACTTAATAAAAATAGACATAATAAGTGAAAGATATTTTAATAGTTGCTTAGAAAAGTATTGACATGTTAACTGATAAAGAACCTAAGTAGGGAGTGGTTACATGGTTAGAGTTGTGTGCGTAGATGCAACCAACAGTATGGCATTGGTAGTTGATAAAATTTATTTTGCTTTTCCCGTCAATGAATTAAAGACGGCAGCTTATGTTAGTAATTTTAATAGGGAATCTGCACATTTTGGATGTTTTCAGATGAAACGGTTTCAAGTTTTAGAGGGAAGTTTTGAGCAGCTTAGATGGTTTTAAACAGAAAGTAAATGAGGTGATCGCATGGCTAAGAATCCGCTTCTCCAGAAGAAATTTGAAGAAGGTCGTGCAATAGGCCGCAAAGAAGGAATCGCCCAATCCACAGCCTTTTTCGTGGAAAAGTTCAAAGCGTTGGAGCAGATGCCGGGTGTGGGACCGAAAACACTTGAAAAAGTAAAAGAGGCGCTCGGAAAACAATATTTTAAGTAGAGAGGAATTAATAACACTATGAAAATCGCACAGTTAGGAAATATCGTTCAGTGGACATGCCCTAAAACAAACCTTTCGCTAAAAGGAACAGTATTGAACGTGTATGACAATTCGGTAGTCGTGGATCAATGTATGAATGATAACTGGAAAGAGCTAGGGCTTGAAGAACGCACGGTGGTTAAGCATAAAAACTATACGGTCGTAGGTGCTTCAGAAAAAGAGTATGTAGCTGAAGATGTAAAAACATATGACATTGTACCGGGTTACCTTGAAAATTATCACATGTTAAAAGAAGCGGGGTTTATTGACGGTAAAATTCGTAAAATGTGGGATGATGCTGATAAAGCGCTCAAGTGGCATAATGCACGCTTCTATGCGTGGAAACAGGAGCACAATCTAGTGAACACCTATAAATCTGAAACACCAAAAGGAGTAGATAAGCCAGTTTTTGAAAGAGCATCAGTTGAAGTACAAAGCGAACCGAAAACTCAAATTGAAATGCTGCAGGAAATCATTCCGGACCATCCTATTTTTGCAAAGTCGGTTGAACGTGAGGAACCAATTGTAATACAAGAACAGGTGAAAGTAAGTGTATCTGATGAATCTGCTGTACAGGAGCTTAAAAGACATATAGAGATGCTGATGAAGGAGCTCGAAACTGCAAAAATGCAACTCTGGTCAGAACGAACTGCACGCTTGTTTGAAATGCAAGCTAGGCTTGACACGCTTATTTGCGAATCAAACGGTATTCAAATTATTGAACATAATAGTGAACATCTACTTGCAACGATTGTGGAGCTTGCGGAAGTGGCACAGGAAGAACAGTCCTTCAAATACTGGAAGAAAAATAAAGAGGTTGATCGTGCCAAGCTTTTAGAGGAGCTGGCGGATGTGATGCATTTCATTATCAGCAGAGGAGTACAAAACGGTATCAGACGTATTTCTACTGTTGAAACGGTTGCGGAATATCAATTTGACACGGTTGCCGAACAAATCTTATATATCATTGAATTACTCCTTTCGAACCGGGAAAAGGAATCGACAACAACACATTATCCGACACTATTTAAAGCCTTTGTCAATCTTTCGGAAATGTTCGGATTTACGTGGGATGAGTTATCGGATGAGTATCTAAGGAAAAATACTGTAAATTTAGCTAGACAAAACCAAAATTACTAATTATACTAAGATTAATATAACCGACGGTTTATATATTTTTTAAGATTAATATTACCGTCGGTTTTTATTAACGAAAAACTAACTTCGAATGCTAATTGTTTATGTATTAAGATTCGTACAGATGGGTGGGATTAAGATGAATAACGAACAGGATTACACAATAGAAGCACTGCAAGCGGCTTATGAGTTAGCTTTAAAGCCCTCTACACCGATTTGTTAGGAGGAAGGCAAATGGAGGACTATATAAAAGTCACCGAACGCATTATTCCTCACATCGAAGAAGCGGTTGGCTTAAAACTATATGAGACCCAAAAGAGGTATTTAATTGAAGGTATAGACATATTTCGAGGGAGAAGAAGTGGTAAAACAGTTGCTCATGCTATAAAGGTAGCTTTCACTGAAGGTGATCCATTAGACTTTAGAAAACCTTACAAAACTCACTTTGAAAGAGAGTTTCTAAGGTACCGAGAAATGCTTTACAATTACGGTTTTCCTGTAAGACCAATAATATTGCCTAAGAAGAAAGGAACTACAAAATGAACACAGCAGATGAACAGTATTTAGCTTTATGCCAGCATATTCTGGAAAACGGGGTGCGTAAAGAAGACCGAACAGGAACAGGCACTTTATCCGTATTTGGTCACCAAATGCGCTTTAATCTTGCAGAAGGCTTTCCCTTACTGACGACAAAGAAAGTACACTTCCCGGCTATTGCACATGAACTGTTATGGTTCCTTAGCGGCAGCACAGACATTAAGTACTTGCTTGAAAACAATGTGAACATCTGGAACGGTGATGCTTACCGGGATTACAAAGAGTTTGGTGGACCTCACGAAACACTTGATAGAGCCGGGTTCTTAGAAAAAGCAAAAACTTACGGATATGATATGGGGCCGATATACGGAGCGCAATGGAGAAGTTGGAAAGTGGATGGTGAATTTCTCGCTATTGATCAAATTCAACAAGTAGTAGACAGCATACTGTTTAATCCGGACAGCCGCAGACACATTGTGAGTGCCTGGAACGTGGGCGGTTTAGATGAAATGGCTTTGCCGCCTTGCCACTTGCTGTTCCAGTTTTACGTAGCAAACGGAAAGCTATCCTGTCAGCTCTATTTAAGATCGTCAGATGTTTTCCTCGGGCTTCCGTTCAACATTGCCAGTTATGCAATGCTCGTTCACATGATTGCTCAGGTGACAGACTTAACACCAGGAGAGCTAGTTATCACAATCGGTGATGCTCATATTTACACAAACCACATTGAACAGGTGAAACAGCAGCTGAAACGTAAAGCTCGCAGTTTACCGCAATTAAAGCTCGATAAAGAGATTTCATGCATTAATGATTTTGCTTACGAACACATTGAAGTCATCAACTACAAACCTCATCCAGCCATTAAAGGCGAAGTGTCAACGGGATGAAAGAGGGAGGAAATTTAAATGAGTATTAAAAAACAGGATTTATATGATTATATTGAAAAAGTGTCAAAAGAGGGCGCAGATCGTTTGCGTGAAAAACAAAAAATGTTATGGAATGAGATGGTCGTTCCTGTAGCGAAGAAGCATTTAGAAGCACACTTCGACAAAGAAATTGGCGATGGGTATGAAGAAGCAGTGAATCTATTAAAACCGATATTAGCCAACTTTAGAGATGCCTTTCCTACGACTCTACGTCAATCTTGGAATACTAGGGAATTAATAAGCAATGTTTCTTCTGCCCCTGAAAGCCTAAAAAGTAAAATGATTGCTTCTGAGCTTAGCCGTTTATGAAGAAGCTCTAGCAGACAACCCAATTGATAAATATTACGAAAATACTTTATCTCAGGAAGCGTTGAATGACATAAAAGAGTATTGCTCTCAATTTTATAAAGCAGTATCTGTTATCTCTGTCGACTTAGATGCTATTCGTAAATTAAAAGCTGAGGCAAATCGAGTAGTTAAAAGTTTACCGTCCGGTAAAAAAGCTTATGAACAATTACTAGAAATGGGGTTCCCTTTAGAGGACTTCAAACCTTCAAAAAGCATTACAGCTTTAACTATTCAGAAGTTTAGCCATCCTGTGTGTATTTTAAAAGGCGATTGCAATGAGACTGAGGAAGTTTCATCTTAAAATATGAAAGGTGTGGTCGAAAGTTTAATTTATTTCTCCTAATCGATCAAGCGCTTGATTAATGAGATGAAGTGAAATTTTACGAACTGTCTGCCTTACTGTAAGATTAAAATAACCGTTGGTATTTAATTCGAAAAAAAAAGAAAGCCTACTAATTTTACCGATTAGTAAGCTTTTACGTTAATTAGTCTAAGCAACATTTTATAAAGAGCTCACCAAAATCGGTAAAGTTCCAAGTGGCATCCTCTATTACTAACTCTTTATCTATGTAATAGTCGTTCACTCTGTTCACATCTTTTTGTAACTCTGTTAGTTGAGCTTTATATTCTTTGTAAAAATCGAGATTTAATAGCTCATCGTGGAACTCTCTTTTTGCTGAAGAACCGTGATGTATTATAATCAAACCTAGTCTTTGCAAATTGTCAATTGAAACAGCGTAAATATTTGAATTCTCATTGTTAAAATCTGCTAAAGGGATATAGTGCTCAAAAATTGTACGACCCATACCAGTTTCAGGATTCAACAATCTTAATTTTCCCGCAACTAGAGGTTTTTGACAGTATGTAATTTTTTTTAGTTCGATTAGATTTTTAGCATCAAAAGCTGACAATTGCTTGATTATTTCAACGAAGGCAGGAATTGCACCGTCTTGATAATCAGTGTTAGCAGAGGCTGCAATCAATTTAGCGAACATGCTACGAAGCTCGTCCTCCTCTATATAGTACTTTGAAGCTTCTAATGCAGGCCCAGCTACACTAAGTTTAGGTTCAGTACGTTTTTCGGGTTCAATCTTATCTAGCTCTTTTGCAATTTCTGCTTTGTACTTTTCAATATTGGCTTCTGCTGATGCTCGCCACTTTTTAATAGGTGAGAAGATTAAATAGATTATATCTGCTAATCCCTGGCCAAATTCATGTGCTGGAGGTTCTCCGGCTGCTTTAATTAAATCGGCAGGTACTTTTATGGAATTTGCAATATCTTTTAGAGGTGTTGTTTCAGTCATAGTGTCGATTCTCCTGTTTTTTGTCTATTTAGTAATATTATACAGGCGAATGCTAAAAAGTGAAAGACCGGTTAAATTTTACGAACCGGCGGTTTTATTGTACTAAGTAAAACCGACGGTATTAAAATAACTTGCGAATAATAATAAGGATGTGATCTTTATGAAAGAGATGGTAAAAATTATCCGTAAAATAGACGTCGCTAAAAAGTATGAAAGTGAGTTAGTAGCAGAACAGGATTACTGGCTCGCTTCTCTGTCTCATGCCATGGGACAGAATAATGCTGAGGATAAACAAGAGGCACTCGCCAAGCTCCACAGCATTACACGAGAGCTTGAAATTCACAGGCATCGATATAATTTGAAATGAGGGAAGAAGATGAAACCAACTCACCAAGCGATGACAATCTGTGGTCAAATGGCAAAAGGTGAATACATTGAAATAAACGGGAAGCATTACATCTTAGTTCGCTTTGAAGGCATTACGACTACGGCGCATTGGGAAGTAAAGCCCGAAACAGTAAAAAAATTAGAGGGTGAAACAGTTTGAAAATATTGAACATGATTCAGTTGAAAGCTTCTGTGGACAGCAAAGCGTTACTTGCGCTTGGCTACAAACTGAATATCTATAAAAATGGTTACGTTAGTAAGTGCGGCAGCACGATTATTTATTTCTACCGTAAACCTTATAACGGGGAAGTGAGAAGTCTGACAAAATCAGAATTAGGACTGTCCCTGCATCGTGAAAATTTACGAATATTAATTGAAGAAGGAATGATTGTCACTGATTAGAAGGAAGGTGCAGGAATGAAACTGTGGCAGAAGTTTAGGCTTGTGCTTGATTACGTTGTATACGCAGTAGATCGATTTACTAAGTAGTTGAAATTGAATATTTACTAGACTAGGAGGGCCAGGTCAATGGCTGAAAAATTAAAGGGTAAATTTGTTTTGATAGTCACAGGCGAAGTCGAGCCACTTTTTGCTACGGAAGAACAATGGATCGAAATGTCAGGGTATTTAAAAGAGGGCGAAGTGCCTGTTACCACGAACAAAGGCGTACGAGATGTGTTCGGTGTTTTAGAAGTAGCTAAAGGCTGGCAAGGTACAGGGCTTGCTAGTGCCGAGTGCATAACGATGATTTTTAGTATGGAGAATTAAGTGAATCGTTCATAAAAATATGAACAAGTTTTATAAACTTGAGGCAAACGGTTGGGCCCTTTTGTCATTCGGGACCTTAATGCTATATGGCTTGATTTCATTGATAGCAGATTGAATTAAGCCGTTTTTAAATAATTGAAATAAATTGTTGAGGAGAAGAGGATAATTTCATGATAATTGTAGGAACTGAAGTCAGAATCAAAGAAGAACAAAAATGGTTTGCAGAAGAATTCAATCTAACTCTCGGCAAAGTCTATAAAGTGGTTAAAACTAATAAATTTTGGTGTACTGCTACCCTTGAAAATGATTTAGGTAAATTGATGGGTGTAGATACGGAAAGGCTTGAATTAGTAAAGAATTCATAATCAACAATTTGAGAATCTTGTTAAGGAAAGGAAACTTATATATGCCAAAAACAATGTTTTGCTATGAAGTACATTCAGATGCCGGTCTTGCTAACGATCGAGTAACGGGAAAGAATGTTCCAGCTTACTTAAATATGGAGTTTGAATTGGGCCGAACACTATCCGAAGAGGAATACAATATTGTGCATACTGTAGAAGCTATGGACTTGATGGCCAACCAATTGAAGCTCAATAAAGACCATTTGAAACCGATCAGTGTTGAGGAATTCTTCGAGAAAAGTGTATAGAAAGGGAAGTGAGAATGATGTTGCTAGAAAAAGAGAATAATGTTCTGGAAAATGAACTCTTTGAGCTCGGTGCTATCCATGAGTTTTGCCAGGAGCGGGTTTTACCAGGTTTCGATTCAAAGATTTCTTATATCAAGATTACAACAGATAAAGGCGAGATGCATATAGAAGATGCAAAGCTTGCTCATATGATTGCACAGGGAATCGATCGCACGTTTTTCGATTTACTGGAGGAGAAGTTTCATAGTTTAAACAGAAAGGACGGATTGGTATGAATTTCGCAGAAGATTTACGTGCGAAAGCAGATGCAGCTGCCATAAGTTACGCCTATGAATTTTTAGAAAAGATGAAACTTTTAATGGAGTCTTATGCAGAAAAAGGATGCAAAACTTTATACTATAAAATCGATATGTATAGAGATGACGAAAAAGCGAGATTAAAACTTTATAGAAACCCTCTGTTCGTAAAAAGACTAAACGAAAAATTAGACGGAGTGAAAGTTACTTTCATTGAAGAAAACAAACGGGGGTTAATGGGGAACTATTATAAAGAATATTTCATTTGTTTTGACTGGAGTTAAAAATAGCTAAAGAAAGGGTGCTAACTTTGAAAGAAAAAGATAAGACGTTACAACGCTTAGAACTTGAGATGGCCTTACACACTATCGTATCAGATATGGACATTTATATCGAATTCACCCAAGCAAAGGCGAAACTACGTAAAGCACATTATGATGCATTAATTAAAGAGGGATTCACGGAAGAACAAGCACTTCATATTGTAGCTACTGTTGATATTATGAAGTAGAAAGGACTGAACATCATGCAAGAACAAGCAAAAACAGCACAACAGGATATCAGACTGAAGCATGATGCGAAAATCACGATTGCAACCGCAACGAGCCGTAAGTCGACATCTTGGAAAAATAAAGAGATGTTGTACAGCGATTTCGTAAAAAAGGTTTCAACAACTGTGCGTACAAAAGAAACGCTCTCCGAATATATGAAGTTGCCAAAATCGGAGCAGGATGAAATTAAAGATGTCGGGGGATTTGTAGCCGGTAGCCTGAAAAACGGACGCCGTAAAGCCGACAACGTAGCATGGCGCCAATTGATTACATTGGATGCAGACTTTATAGAAGGAGATTTCTGGGACGGTGTAACAGCGATTTTCGATAATGCCTGTTTAATCTATTCCACCCATAAGCACCAGAACAAAAAGCCCCGTCTGCGTCTGATTATCCCGCTCTCAAAGCCTGTTACGGCTGAAGAGTATGTGGCAGTCAGCAAAAAGCTTGCGGAACAGTTTGGTATTGATTACTTCGATGATACGACCTATCAGCCACACCGTTTGATGTACTGGCCGTCCACTGCAAATGATGCGGAATACGTCTTCGATTATCAGGATGCACCATTTGTAGACCCGGTTGATATCTTGGCCCTTTATAACGACTGGCGTGATCCTCGGGAATGGCCGGAGAGCAGCCGTCAACGTGAAAGCCGCAAAAAGATGGCGGACAAGCAGGGAGACCCCCTTGAAAAAGCGGGCATGGTCGGCGCATTCTGCCGCACGTTCTCCATTACGGAAGCGATTGAAACGTTTCTAACTGACAAGTATGAGCATGCAGGCGATGGACGATTCTCTTATCTTGGTGGTACAACAACCGGCGGTTTAGTGGTTTACGACGACCTATTTGCTTACTCGCATCACGGAACGGATCCGACAAGTGAACAGCTGGTGAATGCTTTCGACCTTGTTCGGTTGCATCTTTTTGACGATCTGGACGAAGATGCAAAACCGGGTACACCGATTAACCGGATGCCATCTGTTAAAGCAATGACCGAGTTCGCCAAAAAGGATGAACGCGTAAAACTAACCCTTGCAGCAGAACGTTTGAAGAGTGTGGAAGAGGACTTCCTGGATGAACCGGATGCAACCGTTGAGGCAGTAGAAAAGGCAGATACTGAGTGGATGAAGCAACTGGTATTAATGGAGTCGGGTGAATACGAGGTCAGCGCGAAAAATATTAAGCTGATTTTAGAAAACGACCCTAATCTGAAAGGATGCTTTGGTTTCAACGAGTTTAACCGGCAACCGGAAGTCCTTCGCAACCTTCCTTGGCGTAAACGTGATAAGTCGACGCTTTGGACAAACGGCGATGACCAGGACCTGCGCACGTACCTGGATCTTGTATGGGGCATCAAGCGCGGCCGTGAAAAGATTGACGATGTGCTCGGCAATGTACAACGTTCCAATGCGTTCCATCCTGTAAGGGATTATTTGGAGTCGCTTTCGTGGGATGGTGACGAAAGGGTTGCAACCTTACTTACAAACTATCTGAATGCAACCGACAGCGAATATACACGCACCGTTACGAAGATGACAATGGTTGCAGCGGTTGCACGAATTTTTGAACCGGGTTGCAAGTACGACTACATGCTGACACTTGTCGGACCGCAGGGGTTAGGGAAGTCAATGCTGTTTAATCGGTTGGGTGGTGCCTGGTATAGTGACAGTCTTACAAGTGTTAACGGAAAAGAAGCCTATGAAGCCTTACACGGTGTGTGGTTAATGGAAATGGGCGAACTTGCTGCTACACGTAAAGCGGAAACGGAAGCGATTAAACACTTTTTAACGAAACAGGTTGACCGATACCGGGTTGCATACGGTAAGCGACCGGAAGAGTTTCCACGTCAATGCATCTTTATTGGAACAACCAATGAGGACGAGTTTTTACGGGACAAGACCGGCAACCGTCGATTCCTTCCTGTACAGGTTGCACACGGAGCAAAGAAAAGCTGGTCGGATTTATCCCAAAAAGACGTGGATCAGATATGGGCGGAGGCCGTGCATCTGTATCATAGCGGATTCGCATTGTACTTGGATGAGCGGATGGCGGCGGAAGCACTGGAGATGCAATTAGCCCATACGGAGGAGTCGGTATATACGGGACAGATTATCGAGTTTATGAAACGTCCGATTACAACGGATTGGTACACGAAAACTATTGCTGAACGAAAGCTGATGGTCAAATCCGCAGATGATTTTGAAGAAGAATTGGATGATACGGAAGAGTTGATTAATGAAAATTCATCCGTAGAATTGAATAAAAATACAGTCGTTTACCGTGATAAAATTTGTCCGCTTGAAATATGGTGTGAGTGTTTAGGGAAGGATAAAGCATCTATTACACCATACGACCGACGTGAAATTATGTCGGTTCTAAACAGTTTACCGGGGTGGAAAAAGCACAATTCGACGATAAAATTCGGAGGAGAGTACGGAACGCAGCGAGGCTTTATCCGTACTGAAATATATTAGATTATGGGTTGTATGGGATTAACTGGGGTAAACAGGGTTTGTTTACTTTCCGTTTATTCTGTTTACCTTGTTTACCAGAAACACCTCATGTAAAAATATGGGGTAAACAGAGTAAACAACGGTAAACAGAAAATTTTATGTCCTGTTTACCGCTTCAAGCCAGTTGTATCAAGGCCTTAAAGTAAACGGTAAACAAAGTAAACATAAAAATACTATAAACTATAAATTATTGTATTAGAGATATATAGTTAATATATAGCAGGGAATATATAACAGTGTGCGCCTAATCCTGTATATATAAGAGTTTGCGGTAAAATCTTGTTTACCTGTTTACCCCATATTTTTACAGGGAGGTTTTTGCAGAATGAGAGAAGCAGAAGTGGAACGTTTTCTGAAAGAGGAAATTGAGAAGATGGGCGGTAAATGTTTCAAGTGGGTATCACCGGGACAAAGAGGTGTACCGGACCGGATATGCATTCTGCCTGAAGGACGAATCGTCTTTGCTGAAGTGAAAGTTGAAAAGGGCGGCGTTGTGTCCGGTATGCAAAAATACATGCATAAGCTTTTAACCGGATTGGGATGCCGAGTTTTTTTGTTGACCGGAAAACCGTCGGTTGTTAAAATGGTGACAGAATTGAGGAATGAGCGATGACAAAATTTATCCCCCACGAATATCAGAAAATCGCAAAAGATAAAATCATCGAAAATGAGTCGTACGGACTCTTCTTAGATATGGGGCTTGGAAAAACGGTTTCCACCCTTACGGCAATTGACGAACTGATCAACGATTACTTTGACGTGTCTCGAGTGCTGGTTATAGCACCATTACGGGTAGCCGAGGACACCTGGAGCCGTGAAATTTATAAATGGGACCATCTGCGGCACTTACGCCTGAGTAAGATACTTGGAACGGAGTCACAGCGCAGACGGGCATTGCAAAAAGAAGCGGACATCTATGTAATCAATCGGGAGAATGTTGTATGGCTGGTTGAATTGTACGGGAAGAAGTGGCCGTTTGACATGGTCGTCATTGACGAGAGTTCAAGTTTCAAGAATCCATCCAGTAAGCGATTCAAGGCTTTACGGAAGGTACGACCGTTGAGTAAGCGCGTCATTCTTTTAACGGGTACGCCCGCACCGAATAAACTGACGGACCTTTGGAGCCAGGTGTATTTACTGGACCGGGGCGAGCGGCTTGAAAAGACCTATACAAACTACAAGCAAAAGTATTTTGACGAAAACATTTACTCCCACCAGATCACGATTAAAGACGGTTCGGAGGAATTGATTTTTACAAAAATCGGTGATGTCTGTATGTCCATGAAGGCAAAGGACTACCTGAAGAGTCTGCCGAAAGCCGTGTATAACGTGGTCGAAGTGGACATTTCACCGAAAGAGCGGGATTTATACAGGGAGCTTGAAAAAGAGTACATCCTGGAATTTTCAGAGGGTGATGTGGTGGCAAGCACAGCTGCCGTTTTATCCAACAAGCTACTGCAGCTTTCAACAGGAGCAGTCTATAACGATAACGAGGGCGTGCAACTCATCCATGATGCCAAGCTTGATGCACTGGAAGAGATTGTGGAAGGCGCACAGGGGCAGCCGATTCTCGTGTTTTACAACTTCAAGCATGATGTGGAACGTATTTTAAAACGGTTCCCGCAGGCGATTAAAATCGAAGGATCCAAAACCATTGAAAAGTGGAATGCGGGAGAAATACCGATTCTGCTTGCACATCCCGCATCGGCTGGACATGGCCTGAACATGCAGGACGGCGGACACATCATCGTCTGGTTTGGTGTGAACTGGTCACTGGAGCTATATATGCAGGCGAATGCGCGGCTCCACCGACAAGGGCAAAAAGAGACCGTTATCATTCATCACATACTGCTTAAGGAATCGATTGATGAAAAGGTCATGACTGTACTGGAAGGCAAGGAAGAGCAGCAGGAAGCGTTAATGAATGCAGTTAAAGCACGCATCGAGGAGGTCGGCAACCATGCATGATACGTTTGGGTTAATTTTAGACTACCAACGAACATTGAAGCACACACGGGCGCTTCAACGAAAACAGACGGTACCTGAACAGGAAACGGTAGTGAGTGGTATGATTAGCGATTTACAGTATGCCATTGAGTGGATGAAATGCGGAGAGGACCCGGAACGATATCTGGATGTGAAAGCGGATCAGTCGTATTATCACAGGCGCGTTCTTCTGGATATGGACAAGTTTCCTTGTCTGGATATAGAGCCGACACATAGCAGACCTTTAGCTGATAAAAAGAAAATCATTATTCAGCACGTACTGTCCGAATTGACCGAACGGCAACTCACTTGCTACCTGCTGCATGCAGCACACATGAGAAGCTACCAGGAGATTGCAAAAGAACTTGGGATTAAGAAATCAACTGTGCAGGAC
Organism: Solibacillus sp.; assembly: GCF_040273735.1. Classification (NCBI taxonomy): domain Bacteria; kingdom Bacillati; phylum Bacillota; class Bacilli; order Caryophanales; family Caryophanaceae; genus Solibacillus; species Solibacillus sp. The sequence continues at coordinate 80,980 of NZ_JBELZM010000010.1, forward strand.
CATGTTGAGTTGGCACGTGAAAAGATTAAGAGAGTAATTGAGACCATCTGAAAAGGTGGTCTTTTTTATTTATTTTAAAACGTACGGTGTCATTCCGTACGAACTGTAATAAGGGGTGAAGGGGTATTTCCACCTTTTTCTCGCGCGCGTGCGTGAAAGCATACATAAAAACCTAAGTAGGAACGGAAGTGAGAGGCGATGTAGATGTCTGTGAAATGGGATGAAATTAGAGAAGAGTGGGAGTCGACAGGTATAACACTAATCGACTTGGCTGAAAAGCACGGTGTGAAAGAGGGAACGCTTAAAAGTCGAAAGAGCCGTGAAAAGTGGGAAAAGGTTGCAACCCAAAAAGATGCATCCAAAAATAAAAAGATGCAACCATCGAAAAAAGTTGCTTCTTCTAATCCACCTAAAAAGCGTTCAGGAAATCCCAATCCGAAAGTTCAATTTACAAAACGAAACACTGCAGCAGTAAAGCACGGCTTCTACACCAAACATATTCCACCTGATGCACTGGAAATCTTTGAAGCGATTGACTTAATGGACACAGCAGATATGCTTTGGGATCAGATTAAGATTATGTACACCAACATAATGAGGGCTCAAAGTATCATGCACGTTGAATCGAAAGACGAAATGATAAAAGAGCTGAAACGTGAGAAGCTACAAGGCGGTAAAAACCCATCGCAGGAAACCGAATGGGAGTTTCAATTTGCATGGGATCGTCAGGCTCAGCTTCTTAATGCACAATCTCGTGCGATTAGCGAATTGCGCTCACTCATTAATCAATTCATCAAGATTGCGGACGAAGCAGACGAGCGTAAACTTAAATTGGAGCAGATGGGGCTCAACATCGAGAAGACCAAAGCCGAAATCGAAAAGATATCAAACGGAGATTCGGAAGGGCCGCTTGAAATCCGAATCATACCGAAATCGAAAGAATAATTTATGCATTTTATCTTGGGAAATAATCTTAAGAGTAAACTAGAAACGTTGTTATATCAACGATGCATAAAAACTTGCATACGTTAAAGTGACGTGAAACAATGGATTGTTTGTGTGACAGCATTTTTAGGTTATACGAGTTGACATAATGCAGCTTAGCGGAAGCTAGAACGCATAACTATACAAAATGTATTCAATAGAAATGAGGTGAGTAGAATGACAACAGCAACCACGGTCGATAAAGAAGTGAATCCACATTTCGAAGATTTTCTCTTTGACTGGTCGCATAAATTCTACTTCCTTGTTGGCGGGTACGGATCATCGAAGTCTTACAATGCTGCACTAAAAATTATTATGAAATGCTTAGAAGAGAAACGTACTGTTCTGGTTGTCCGTGAAGTTTACGACACACACCGTGATAGTACGTTTTCTTTATTTAGTGAAATCATTGAAGACTTGAACCTGTCTAAGAAAGTTCGAGTCAATTCTTCTCCAATGCAAATCCGATTCCCGAACGGTGCGAAGATTATCTTTCGCGGGATGGACAAGCCTGAAAAGCTGAAATCAATTAACAACATTTCGATTGTATGGCTTGAGGAGTGCTCGGAAATTAAGTACGCAGGGTTTAAAGAGCTATTAGGGCGTTTACGTCACCCTACTTTAAGTCTGCATATGATTCTCACAACTAACCCGGTATCGAAAGACAATTGGGCGTATACGCATTTCTTTATCGATGAAGTGAACGAACGCACAGTTTTAAATGATGAGGATCTTTATAAAGCGCGCGTCATAATTCATAAAGATGTTTATTACCACCATTCAATAGCAGAAGATAACTTGTTCCTTCAAGCCGCGTACATAGAACAATTGGAGGAAATTAAGGAATATGACCCTGACCTGTACCGCATTGCGAAGAAAGGACGTTTCGGGATCAACGGTAAGCTTGTTCTCCCCCAATTGGAAGTTTGGGACCATGAAGATGTGATGCGAGACATCAACAGTATGCGCAAACCTTTATTTAAGAACGGGATGGACTTCGGTTTTGTTGACTCTTTTAACGCTATTTCTCGTATGTGTGTGGATCCGGAAAAAGAATGGTTGTACATCTGGGATGAATATTACACTCGCGGTAAAGATGATCCTGAAATCGCTACGGATATGGAAGAGAAGGGTCTCAAAAAGAAAATTATCAAAGGGGATAATGCAGAAGCTAAAACGATTAGCTATTTGCAAAAGAAAGGTTTCCGCATATTACCCTGCTACAAACTGACACGTATCGAAAATACGAAAAAAGTGAAACGATTTAAGAAAATCATCATCTCTAGTAATTGCCCTAACCATGAACGAGAGCTGAAAACTTTGACCTTTAAGAAGGACCCAAAGACAGACCGAATCATAGAGGATGAGTTTAATATTGATCCGCACACTTTCTCGGCTATATGGTACGGACTGGACGACTATGAAGTGACAAACTTAAAAGGCAAAGGCTATAACGCAAAAAGGTAGGTGAGACAAATGAGCTTAAGAGAACGCATTAAGCCGCGAAAAATAATGGACGGTTTCAAAGCGTACATTCCTTACATCGAAAGAAAAGGGATGGACGGCAAAATATTAAGCCAAATAATCGCTGAACATGCTCCAGTACGTGAATACATTGAGCATTTTCAAGCGAGATACGATACGGATAAAGCCGATATTTACGAACGACCTGTAAATCAGCTGACGCTTGAGAACGTAAGAGTACAACGTTTGGATATTCAAGTAAATAATAAAATAGCTAATCCTATGGACGATTATGCGATTAGTACTAAAGTCGGCTACGTGCTTGGACATCCAATCAACTATGTAGTCGATAAAAAGCTATCAAGTTATCACCGGTTATCCGAAGCATACGAGGACTTAATTACCCGAGTAAATATGGCGGATAAAGATATGATGCTCGGCACACAGACAAGTGTTGCAGGCTATGGTGCTCGTCTTGTGTATTGGAGCGAGGAAAACGGTAAAGCAGTATTACGGATTGCCAACGTGAATCCTGCCGAATGCATTTTCCTTTATGACGAGACGCTTGCAGCACCGCGGTTTGCTATTCAATATTACTCAGAAGTGGAAATTAACGATGAGGGAGCAAGAAAACAAGTCAATGTGGCCGAGTTCCACGATGAAGTGAACACATACTTCTACCGAGCAGAACGTAGCACCTATGAGCTAGTGAAGGTACTGCCTCATTATTTGAAAGGCAGTCCGCTGTTTGGAGCTGAGAACAACGATGATCTGCACAGTGAAACATATAAAGCTCTTTCTTTAATGGCTGCATATGACCAAGTGCTATCGGATGCAGTAAATGAAGTTGAAGCGACACGCCTTGCCATGATGGTGCTGCGCAATATCGGTATGGATGATGAGGATATTCAGGCGATGAAGGAAGCGGGTCTGCTCGAATTGTGGGGGCCGGACACGGACGTTAAGTTTTTAACGAAAGATGTTAACGATTCCATGATTGAGCATACGCTTGATCGGATCGATTCTAATATTACTAAATTCCTTAAATCCGTGGACTTCACGGATGAAGCATTCGGCGGAAACATTTCCGGTATAGCAATGAAGTTTAAAACGCTGAACTTGGAGTGGAAAGCTGTACGCTTTGAGCAGAAGCTCCGCAGTACATTAACTTACCAATCAAAATTATTGTGCGCGGGGTGGTCTATCTTAGGCGTTTGCTCTCCGGAAGATTACTTGAAAATTTGGTACGCCTTTAAGCGTAATATGCCAGCTAACGTTAAAGAGGAAGCTGAAATCACAGAAAAACTACAAGGGCGCGTGTCAGAAAGAACACGTCTGTCACTACTTTCCTTCGTTGATGATGTAGATGCTGAACTGGAAATGATGAAGCAAGAGCAGTTGGAGCTGGGCAACAGCCTACCGGATCTTGACGACGATTTCGGCAGTGCGAAAGAGACGGATGTAAAGGATGATGTCTAATGAACGAGTTAGAAATCAGAATTTACATCAACAAGCTGATTGCTGAATCGGAAACGAAACTTGAAAAGGTATATGCACGCATGCTGAAAGAAACGCTTCTGGAAATACAGCGGATGTACACCAAGTATAAAAAACAGGGTGAGCTCAGCTATACAGACTTGAATAAATATAATCGGCTACACAATATATTCGACCGTATCAGTGAAACGTTAACAGAAGAGTACCGCGTTGCCGTACAGGAATTAACGGCCATGCGCAAATCGGTTTATGTTGAAACGTATTTACGTGAAGCGTACCTAATTGAAGTGTTCTCATCAACGGAAATGGGCTTTCAGATTCCTTCAGTAGACATCATTGAGAGTGCCCTATTAAACCCGATTGAACATTTACGCTTACCGAAAACAATGAAGAAGCACCGCGACCAAATTGCATACGATCTGCAAATATTAATCACACAGGCTTTACTGCGCGGCGATTCTTACTGGGATATGGCAGCAGAAATTGAGAAGAAGTTCGGCTTCTTTACAAATAAAGCGAGAGCTGTTGCACGTACTGAAGCTGGACGAGCACAATCGATTGCTACCGAAAAAGCAATGGAGCATGCCAGTAAGTTTGTGAAGATGACGAAAATGTGGGCGAGCTCGTTAGACTTTCGTGTTCGTACCGCTCACCGTACATTGGACGGACAGCAGGCTGATATAGAGGGGTATTTCCACTACCGCAGTTTAAAAGCTAAAGGGCCTCATATGTGGAACCGAGCGGACATGGACATCAATTGCAGATGTATCGTGCTCCATCTTGTAAACGGCATGATGCCAAGTGTGAGGCGCGGGCGCAACTTCAAAGATCCTGAGTATCAGAGGAAGTTCAAAGCTGCAGTTCAAAAGTATATGGATGATGAAGGGTTAACACTTGCACAAGCGGTTAACAAAGCCAATAAACACATTGTACCGCCTTCTGTTGAATATGACGGCTTCATCAGTTATAACGATTGGCATAAGAAAATGACAGCATAGAGGGAGAGGGTTTCTCATGTGGGTTGAACTGAACTATATGCAGCTTTGCATCGTGAAGAAATCACTGGAGGAATGGATGCAACGAGAAAGCGAAACCGAGGTCGAGCGCGTGGCTGAAAAAGAATTGCATACGAAATTTACAAAGCATGTAGCTATGATGAAAGAAATGTATAAACACCTGTAGAGGAGGGCGAAATAATTGAAAACAGTCTTAGGAAACACAAGCATTGAATTCAATAATGACAAAATTATAATCAAAGCTCCAAAGATTACGCTAATTAGTACTTCAAATACTCGAAACGAATAGTGAAAGGATGATTCTATGAGTTTACCCACTTTTATATTCATTGCAATTTTCTATTCGATTTTAGGCAGTTTATTAGGTTTCGGAGTAGGTCATATCGTCGGGTATTTAAAAGGAAAAGCCGAGGTTTCTAATATTGTGCGTGGCGAACCACCAGATGATATGGACAATGAAATTGAACACTTTAAAGCATTTCGAGCTGATACAGCGGAAAGGCAAGGTGGTCCAATATCTCGCTAACCTTGCGTTACAAGGTAACAGGGAAGTTCATCAGTGGATGGCAGTCGCTTTATAAGTGGACGGGGATGAACAGGTACATGCATGGAGCAGGTACATTTAAAATTACTATTTAGCACGGCTCGTTCATTCGAGGTGTGCTTTTTCCTATTCAAAAATAACCGTGCGTTCGGTGGGCTATTAAGCGTGTCGAGGGCAACAGGAGGACAATACAATGAAAATCAATTTAGAACAGTTTAAAACATTAGTGGAAGCTGGTGACGTGTCGGCTATCGAAAAGCACATCTTTGAGAATGCGCTTGAGAAGGGTGACATCAGCGCGGCAGCCAAAGCGAATACTTTTGTAAACAGCGAGCTTGATTCGTTAAAAGACACGCATCACACAACGGCACTGGAGACTTGGAAAACTAACAATCTTCAGAAATTGATTGATGATGAGGTTGCTAAAAAGAATCCACAGGAAACTCCTGAACAAAAAGAAATTCGTGAATTGAAAGAACGTTTAGACGCAAAAGAAAAAGCAGAGCAACGTTCGGCTTTAAAAGAGAAGGCTTTAGCCTATGCCACGGAAAAAGGTTATGACGGCAAATTTGCAACTAAGTGGATTGATCGTTTACTGGCTGAAGATGAAACTGCAACAAATTCTACTTTAGATGATTTTAAAACGGACTTTGACGCTTTCGTAACATCTACAGTGGAAGAGACGTTAAAAGGCTCTAAGCGTTATCCTGGTGGCGGTAATCCATCTGAAACAAAATCATACGGAGAGCAATTGGCAGAAAAAACGATGGCTCAATCGCAATCAACTGAATCAACATTTGACCCGTTCAAATAATTCATTAATCAAGGAGGAAAATATTTATGCGTAAAACAGAATACGGAAATACGAAAGAAATTTTAAAGTACAGCGAATTTACAGGGGTTCCCGTAACGTTCGATACTGCTTCGACAGCTGCTGTTACGGAAGACGGTAAAAAGATTGTAAAAGCAGGCACAATTGTCGGCGGTGGCTTTTTAGAAACCCGTTCAAACAAAGGTGTGTTAGCCAATGATACTGTTGGGGCGGAAGGCGTAGTACTTTATGACATTGATGTAACAGACGGTCCTAGAGGTGGTTCCGTAGTAGTGGAAGGTTATATTAATTTAGCAAAAATCCCAACTGCGCCGACTGCAGCACAAAAAGAAGCTTTACCACGTATTACTTTCATGAACTAATTAATCCCAAAAATAAATAACAAATAGGAGAGTGTTTGTCTAATGGCAAAAATTTATGAAACGGTCACTGCGAAAAACGTAGTAGGCTATATTGAATTAAAACAAAAAGCGCGCGTACCGTATTTAGGCGAAGCGTTATTCCCACGAAAAAAGCAACTTGGTTTAAAACTTGAATTTATCAAAGGAAAATCAGGCTTACCGATCGTGCTAAAAGCATCGGAGTTTGACGTGAAAACTCCGTTACGTGATCGTGTAGGATTCACGAAAATGGAACACGAGATGCCGTACTTTAAAGAAGGCTTCTTAATTAAAGAAGTGGACCGTCAGCAAATTAACACGTTCTTAGAAGCAAATTTATCTGATTTTGCAGATCAGATCATCGAGCAAGTGTTTGATGATGCGGGCAATTTAGTTGAAGGTGCACGTGCCTCATTTGAGCGTATGCGTATGCAGGCCATTACTGAAGGGAAAGTATCAATCTCAGCAGAAGGCTCGTTCTACGACTTCGATTACGGTTTAGACCCTTCACAATTTGTTGAGTTTACAGGCACAGATGCGTGGAACACTGCAACATCTGCTCCTGTACAAGATATCTTGACAATTATCGAAAATGCACGTAAAAAAGGGATTGTTTTATCTCGAATGGTGTTGAACTCAGTGACTGTTGTATATTTAGCACAGCACGAGTCAATTCGTAAAGACATGAACCCTTTAGGTGCAGCAAACATCATTCTATCAACGGAAGATGTATTAAACTACCTTCGTCAAAAAACAAAGCTACAAATTGCTGTATACGACAACTACTACCAAGACGAGAAAGGTGTTGCACAAAAATTCTTCCCGGACAACAAAGTAACATTCTTAACTGCTGGAGAGCTTGGTAAATCTGTGTATGGTACGACGCCACATGAATCTGATTTAATGACTGGTGCAGGTAAGGGCACGAACGCTGATGTTGCAATTGTGGATGGTGCTATTGCGGTTACTACTCATAAAAAAGTAGACCCAGTGAATATCGAAACAATCGTTGCAATGATTGGTTTACCTTCATTCGAGGGTGCTGACGGCGTTGTCATTGCTACAGTAGCAGAATAGTCGCTCTTTTTAGAGCGGCTTTTTATTATTTAATTTGAGAGGAGTTTTATAGATGGCTTATAAAGTGACATTGAAAAAACAATCAAAAGTAAACGGGGCTTTCCATTTGCCTGGTCAAACAGTCGAGGTTTCAGATGAGCTATTTGAAGAACTGGATCGCCGCGGTTTAGTCTCAGATCATGAAGAGTTAGAATCTCAAAACGAAAACAAAGCCCCTTCATACGGTAGTATCACAGAAGATAAAATTCGTGAAAAACTTGATGAATTAGAAGTGGACCATTCCGAAGCTAAGGATAAAAAAGCCGCATACGCTTTACTGGAAGATGCCTTGAAAGCAGGCGAATAATATGTGGATCGTATCGGAAGAACAAGTGAAACATTTCGCTACTTTAGGCAATGTCAAAAAGGTTAATGCTGATTACTATAAAGCAATGCTTCCGCTACTACTTAAAAAAGTGAACGAGGATTACGGTACTAAATTCGAGCATACTGACCTACCCGCTAACGTGGAAATCTTTCTGGCGAAAGCCGTAGCATTTTATTCCGGTGCAACTGGACTGAAATCTCGTAAAATGGGTTCCGTTTCATATACCTATAGTTTTGACGAATTGCCCGCTACTATTACGGATCTACTGCAGTATTATCGAAAGGCGAAGTATCATGTATTTCGACGCTGCTGATGAATTTCCTCATGTAGTAAAAGTATTGTTGCAGAAACGTGTTCCAGATGGAAGTGGCGGCTCATCATTGAAATGGTTACTTGAAAAAGAAATCGACTGCTTTATCGATACACCGACAACCGACCGAATTGTTGAAGCGAGTAAGCTGAATATCATTGTTCATCGGGATATGTTCTGTCCTTATGAAGAAAACATTCCGCCTACAGCACGCATTGAATACGAAAATGTCGAGTATGTCATGAGCGGTGAAGCGGAAGACCAGGGTAGTATGCATGAAATTAATCGTATTCCTTTAAAGAGGGTGTAGTAATGGGGCTAACTCGTTTTGGTGCAAAGTCTTTACAGATTGCCCTTGATAAGTGGGGCGATGATGTAATGGACAGGGTAAAAGAAATCATTGTGGAAACCGCATCTATACTGCGCAATGAAGCCATTGTTCGTGCACCTGTTGATACAGGAGACCTAAAGAAGTCAATCGAAATGACGGTTGCACCGGGCGGGATGTCAGCTATTGTACATGTCGGTGTCCATTATGCGATTTACATCGAGTACGGGACAGGGATTTATGCAGTGAACGGAAACGGACGGAAAACGCCGTGGACGTATTATTCTCAAAAGTTGCAACAGTATGTCCGAACAAACGGTATGGCCGCACAGCCATTCTGGTACCCGGCAGTTGAGAAAGCAAAAGATCATTACTATTCGGAGCTTCGGAAGTTAGGAAGGTGATTGTATGTCCGAAATACTTGCTTTGCAAGGCGCGATTGTACAACGCCTTGCGAGCGATACCGAACTATTAAAATTAGTGTCTATCGATTTAATGGCAGAAGAAGAAAAGCATATGCGCCTGTATTCTTACATTCCACTTGAAGCAATCAGCCCATATATTCACGTGGACAATCCTATAGTAGTGCAGGAACATTATCGCCCACAGCTTATACAGGATGTCAGCATCACGCTGCATATGTGGCATGATCAGTCAAAGGACGGGCAGTACGGCAATACCGTTATCGGCAATATCCTATATGCGGTAAAACAGGCTTTACGCTTTAAGCTATTTCCGGTCGGATATGAAGTGCTTGAAGTGAGAATCACGAATCAGCGCATATTTGAAGATGTAAACGCTGACGTAAAGCATGCGGTGCTTACGTTAATTTATAAACTAGAAAAATTATAGGAGGTTTTCCCACCGTGGCAAAATCAAAAATTTTATTGGTGCAAGTGACAGACAATGTTATTGGTGAGCCGGCTTTAATCCCTGGTCTGCAACGTGACCTTGAACACGCAAAAACCCGTTCAAACACAACAGAAGGTTCAAAAATGGGCTCTATCACACAGTCGGGCGGATTAGCTGAAACAGTTTCCGGTTCATTCCTGTTTAAGCGTGGCGATGAAGGCCAGAAAGAATTGGAACGTGCAATCGATGAAGCGAAAGAGGTTAAAATTTGGATTATTGATCCCGAGGCAAATGCAGAGGGTACGTATGATTCAAAGTTTGGCTATGCAGTAATGGGTGACTTCACTCGTTCAATGCCTTATGAGGGTGTAGAAGAAATTTCAGTAGAGATGGCTGTGCAAATTCGTTCTGCAGATGGCGTATTCACTGCATTACCAGAAGGTTTAGAAGGCTTTGCAGAATACGGCTTCGAATTACCAGGTGAGTACACAGGCGATCACTTATCACGTACAACAACGGGTGAAGCCGGTGCAGCAGCAGCCGGCGTAGAAGGCGAAGGAATCTAGTAATAGTACAGAGTGGGCATATGCTCACTCTTTTTTCATACTTAAAAACCAAATGAAAGAAGGACTCTAACCATGATTTTAAAAATTAAAGATACAGAATTTGAACTGAAGTTTTCAATTATGCTGGATAAAGCTCTGAACAAGCACGTAAAAGACGAGGATGTTGATTCAAAAGGGCGCAATAAAGTTTCGGGCGGTATCGCAAAAGTACTTCCGGAGTTAATTGACCAGGACGTTGATATGCTCGCAACAGTGATTGATGTTGCAAACAAACTCAAGCCGAAAGATAAACAATTCAAAGGGAACTTTGATGATATTTTAGAAGCGATTGACGATCGTATGAATGAAGATGAAGACGCAACAAAAATCTTTTCGGAAGTATTTGAGGCTATCGACAGCTCAGCTTTTTCTCGCAACGAGTTGAAGAAATTCGCCGACAACATGTTATTAGTAAAAGAGATGCGTTCAGACGAATTGGACGAAAACAAAGCGAACTTAATGATCAAACGTCTCAACTCAAGCTATCAGGCAATCACAGGCAACACACTGGTGGAAGTAGAAACGGACTAACATACGATGAATTAGAACGTGAAACGGCCCGTGTGCTCGGATTATATGATGATGAGGTGTTTTACAGGTGGACGTTTAAAGAGTGGGTTAATCGCATGCAGGGCGCACGTTTAGCAGAAATCGATAAACACGAGCGAGCAATTGAAGCGGCATGGGTGAGCGGTATTGTAGCTCGGGTGCAAAAACCAAAGTCGCCTAATAAATATTTTGATGCGAAAAAAGCACGACATATTCTTTTAAATGGTTCTACTTCACAGGAAAAGGTTGATTTCACATTATACGACCGAGCTAAAGAAGGTCTTAAAAAGTTTGATTGGAAAGCGAATTATACACCTAAGAAATAGTAGGAGGTGAGTGCAATGGTTGAACGCTTTGAAGCCCATATTGGGGCTAATATTCGAGAATTTAAGCGTAAAATGAAAGAAGTTGATCGTGAAGTACGGGATTTAGCATCAGGCGTTGATGTTGATTTAGACTTGGCAACAACTGAATTTTATACGGAAATGAAAGCAGTTAAAAGTGAGTTGAAAGGCCTTGAAAATAAGGATTTACGCTTACAAGTAGAACTTGCCTATCTTGAATTTAAGCGCCAACTGGCGGAGCTATACATGATTGCGGAAACATTAGATGACTATGATATAGACATCGAAATTGATGCAATTACAACCGAGTTCCATAAGAAGCTGTTAAAAGCAAAAGCACTTGCACAAGGTTTAAGCGGAGAAATTGACATAGAGCTAGACCTCGATACATCTCGTTTTAACCGTGCTTATGCATTAGCTATGGCTAAAGTGGCAGCACTCGATATGAAATACTTAACGGTTCACCTAAGAGCGGATTATACCCGTTTCCAGAACACAATGGCGAGAGTAGCTTCTCAGATGCGGAACTGGGGAGAAATCTTAAGCACGCAGTTTACAGGAGCCTTAATTTCACTAATCCCTACACTTACACCTATTATTAGTACTTTAGTTGGCTTACTAGGCTCTCTCGGAGTCATGATTGGTGTCATGGGCGGACAGCTGTTGATCATGGCTGGTGCAATTAGTGCAACTGCATTTGCTTTTGTGGGACTTGCAGCAGTCGCTATTCCGACAATTAAAGGCATATTTGATGAAACAGCAAAACTAACCTCAGCTCAGCAGGAAGCAAAAGACGCATGGGATAGTTTTGTAGCGGTTTATGATGAACTGGTTGCTAAAACCGAAGGCGCAGTATTGAGTGCATTCACGAGTGCAATGCAAGGTGCTGCAACTATTTTAAAATCACTTGAACCAATGGTACTCTCTGTAGCAGATGCGGCAGCAGAATTAATGGATTCGTTTAATAGAGCCGTAAATACGGAGCCTATCCAATCAATATTTGACGCATTTAATGAATTTAGTGCAGATATTTTTGTGAATATGGTAGAGGGCATCGGACATTTTATCGCGGGTCTAGGATCAATGATGGCGGCTCTTCTTCCTGCCGGTCTACAATGGTCAGAAACCTTCAATGAGATGATGGAAACATTCTCGAATTGGGCAGCCGCTTTAGGAGAGAACGAGAAATTCCAAGCATTTATTGCATATGTCCAAGAAAACATGCCGTTAATTAGTCAGCTATTTGGCGATATGATTGTCGGCATCACTGAATTTTTCAGCGCATTTAGCGGTATGGGCGCGGACTTTATCAAAGGATTAGCTGAAATGATGGAAGGCTTTAGAGAATGGGCTTCTGAACTGAAAAACAATCAGTCGTTCCAGGATTTTACCGCCTACATTATTGAATCGACACCAAGAGTGCTTGATCTAATTAGTAACCTAACGGATTTCATCGTGAATTTAGGAAAAGCAATGCAGCCGTTTGGTGATGCCGTATTAGATTTAGCAAACTGGTTCCTTGAACTATTTAATAGTGTGATGGAGTCAAGTGACGCGTTCAGTTTCCTTGTCGGTGCAATTCCTACTGTTATTGGTGGCTTCATGCTGTTATTAACGCCAGTTACGATGTTTATTACTTTATTCGGTAAAAATATTGTGAACGCTATTCAAATCGCAAGCGGAATGTTTAAAAGTGTCGGATCAGTTATCGCTCGTTTAGCACCGCATTTCGGAATCTTAATTGACGACGTTCTACGTGTTATCGGGGTAGTGACGAACCTAGCAGGCAAAGCCTTACCTTGGTTAGTTCGAGGTTTTGGGTTGCTTACCGGGCCTGTTGGAGTCGCTATTGCAATTATTACAACACTCATCACAATTGGTGTTGCTTTATATAAAAACTGGGATGAGATTAGTGCATGGGCTTCTAAAACTTGGTCTTCCGTTAAAAAGACTATTTCCGATGCTATGACGAATGTGAAGCAGTCCATTGAGACGAAATGGGGCGAAGCAGTCGCATTCCTGAAAGGCATTAACCTATCGAAGATCGGCGAATACATCATGCAAGGGCTTGCGAATGGAATTGATGCCGGGCTCGGATGGGTAAAAAGCAAGGTCGAAGGTTTAGGAGGAATGATACCAGGTTGGTTAATGAAAGTACTTGGCATTCACTCTCCGTCACGTGTCATGGCCGATATAGCAAAATGGATTCCTGCGGGTGTTGCAAAAGGGATCACAGATAATATTAATAAGGTTAAGCAAGCTACGAAAATGATGTCGAATGCGGTTACGCTTGATTTTAGTGTTAATACCAACAAGCTTTCTTCTTCCTATAAAAACTTGTCGAGTATTATTCAGACTACTGCAAAAGCTAATCAGCGAGCGGTAAAAGAAACAACGAAAGTAAACGGTAAAACAGTTACCACATATCTGAAAAAGTCGAATGCAGAACGATATGAGGCTTTCGAGAGTGCTCTATCTGAACATAAAAAGTTCAATAATGTGAGCGTACAATACGAACGCACGTATTGGTTGGATGCAGCCAAGCATTTGAAAACAGGCAGTGCTGCCAGACGTAAAGCACTGGAAAACGCCAATGCGGCTGAAGCACAAATGCAACAAGAGAAATTTGAAAAAGAAATAAAGTTTGTCGACGCTGCGCGTGAATACGGTGTGCTGTCTCTTCGTGATCAGATTCGAGCGTATCAGGATTATATGAAAGAATATAAAGTAGGTTCGGACCAGCAAATTGCTTATGAAGAACTTCTTTACGGCAAGAAAAAAGAGCTTTTTGAAAACCTGAAAGATATTGCTGCTGACTACGCATCCCGTGTCCAGGATGTGTATAAAAAATTAGCTGATGAAGAACAAAAGCTCCGCGATGAGTACCAGAAGACATATGAAGCCCGTAGAGATACGTTAGCTAATACTTGGGGTCTCTTCGATGAAGTGAAGCTCACTGAGATGGTGACGTATAAAGAAGATGGCACGGTTGATAAACAAATCGACCTTATCGGAAATATGCGTCAGCAAGTGAGTACTCTGTCCAATTGGATGAATGACATCTTCCGACTTCAAAACTTTGGGCTTGATGAAGCGCTACTGGATGAATTGCGTGCAATGGGTCCAAAAGCGGCCGCAGAGATTAATGCGCTTGCGAATATGTCTTCTCAACAATTAGGCGAGTATGAGATGCTCTGGAAAGCAAAAATGGAGCTTGCAGGGAAACAGGCGGCTTCTGAATTAGCTGGAGCACGTGAGGAAATGGAGAAAGAAATCACTTCTTTACGTGAAAATGCAATGGGTGAAATCGAAAAATTGCGAAATGAAATGCTCTCTGGAATCGATAAAATGGTCAACGGTACGAATGATGGATTCAACGTCCTCAATAAAACGTTACCTGAGATTGGGCGCGAAGCAATTAAAGGGTTAATCAACGGATTAAATTCTATGAACGGCCAGTTAAAATCGACGGCACAAAAGTTAGCAAATGACGTAAGTTCTTCGCTAACTAGCATTTTAAGCGGCGGCACGTATAACCCGAATTTAAATTTAGTAGCGCCAGGTATTAATACACGTTCCGTGATTGATACAAGCGTGCACAGCGAAGCAGAACTGAAGCAAAGCCCTGTTAATGTGAATATCACTTCTACATGGACAGGTGACGACGTAAAGTTCTGGATTGATGAGCAGGATGCAACAAATGCGCGGTTAAACATTAAAAAGTAGGAGGTGCCGTATGGCAATTATCGAGAAATTAGACGGGAGCCGTTATGATTTAACAAAATACGGCATCCCTCTTTTGAAGGTGAATCCAGTCGACATTATCTACGATTCTGAAAATGTAAGAGGACGACCTGGGCGTAATCGTACTGATCGTTATCATGGTGTACGCAAACTACAGTTGACGATGCTTTTAAATGCTAAAAGCGAAACAGATACCATCATCCTCCGGGATAAGCTTGCTGCTATTCTGGATGATGTAGAAGATTTTTATCTCTATGAGCAAGTGTCTAAAGGATATAAGTTTGAACTGCCAGGCGAGACCTCCTTTAAAACATCTATTGACCAATTACAATGGCATCCTCATATGTACAAACGTTGGAGAGTTGAGCGGATCAATAATGATGGAATTGAGTGGGATGGATATAGAGGGAAACGCGTAATAGAGTTTGAAACGTCTGACTTACCGTATGCGGAAACGCCTTTTACTTCACTTGATATACAGTCAATGGAGAAATCGTGGCTTGATGGTCGTTTAGCTTGGCAGTTAGGAGTTGCCGACTGGAACAACCCGTTGCCAAGTTACACATTCAATTCCAATACATTTAATGTGCTAAACGGTGGAAATGTAAAAGTGGACCCGCGTTGTATGCCGTTGAAAATCATATTAAAAGGCTCGTTTAGCTCAAATGCAACCATCCGTAACAATACAACCGGAGAGGTATTTATCTATAAAGGTTCACTTACATCAAGTGACACGTTGGTCCTTGACCGTATTAGTTATTTAAAAAACGGCGCTCACATCACAGGATCCACCAATAAAAAATTAATAAGTTTAGCAAAAGGAAACAACAGCTTTTCGGTGAGCGGCGGTACGGTCACATCGATTAGTTTTGAGTTTCCTTTTTACTATTTATAAGGAGGTATCGACATGTCAAATCAATTTCCTTTAAACGAAACACGTTCTCCTATTGACCCGAATACATGGGATGAAATGAATGAGAACTGGGATCGTATAAGATCTTATTTGCGTTTTTTAGAACGGCAAATTAAGTTTTTAGCTGGTGGTAATGAAATCGATGATATTCTTCTTCGAATTGATACCGCTATTGCTAATGCTGAAAGTGCTACAGCGGATGTAAATCAAGCGAAACAAGAAATCGAAATGATTTTAAGTGATCTGACCACATTAGTATCAAGCGCCGAAGCTGCTACGAACAATGCAAATACAGCGGCAAGCAATGCAAATTCATTAACCTCTGCATTAACCTCATTAAAAACGGAATTAGAGACATTGCAGACGAATTTAAACGGCATTGTGCAAGCTGAAGCGCAACGATTATCTAACGAAACAAACCGCACAAATGCAGAACAAGTACGTGCTACTGACGAAACTACACGTAGAGAAAATGAAGCTGCCCGTGTATTAAAAGAACAATCGCGAGAAACCGCTGAACAAAATCGTACATCAACATTCGATGCGCAAATGCTAACTGCAGAACAAAAAATAACAATGATGCAGTATTTAATCGATAACTTGAAGTCCTATGATTTCGATTTAAACGCAACTTATAACTTCCCAAATTTAATTAAATGGAATGGAAGCACATTTATTACCCTTCAGGAAGTCACAGGTCTTACTCCGGTTGACGATGGCATTAATTATCGTTTGGTTGCGCAACGGGGTGTAGATGGAACAGGTGCGGTGTCTAGCGTCAATGGTAACGGTCCAGATGCTAACGGAAACGTTGAAGTTATAATGGCCTTGGTTAATAACTTAGTTTCGGATTCAACGTCTGCTGGACTAACTGCCGCACAAGGCAAAGTATTAAAAGTATTATTGGATAGCTTGCAACAAGCATTTAATTCCCATGTTAATGATATAGATAATCCACATGGCGTTACAGCTGAACAATTAGCGCTTGGCAATCTTCAAAACTTCGGTATAGCTACACAAGTTGAAGCAGAAGATGGCACATCTACAACGAAATACATGACACCGCAGCGTACAAAACAAGCAGTAGACAAGGCTTTAGGTCCTGCGGATACGCATATGTCCGACCAAAATATACACGTCACAAAGGCTAAACAAGAGTTGTGGGACCGCTATACGATTCAATCGGCAATCGAAAATATGCAGGGAACTGTTAAAACTCCCAACCAATACCGAACACAAAGCAATACAGGAACTAGATCCGGTACAGGTACAGTATTTAGAGAGTTCAACAATAATACTACGCTAGTCGGAATGCCTCCTAAATTCGCTATGATTGAAACAATCGTTCCATGGACAGACAGTTCCGGCGGTGTTGTTAATCAGACAGCTTATGGCTCAGACGGAGGGGTTTACAGGCGCATTGAAACATCTGCAGGCTCTAACACATGGGGAGCATGGGGTATGGTTGTGACTTCCGTAAACGGTCGTGCTAGAACTGAGTATAACCTTTACACAGGTTCTATAGAGGTTGGTACAGTAAATTTGTCGGTGAATGCGGGATTCCCGAATTTAAAAGCTTATGATGAAGTGATTGTATTCGGAATAACTAATAACGGTGGAGCTTTCACATTCAAAAGGCATACTCACGTTATTGTCACTAGTTTGGTTAGTGACATCTATGCTAGTGACCTCAATCAATCAGTTTTATTTCTAGGTGGAAGCCTTCCCGACCATTATTGGTTGCGCTATTCATTAGACTTATTGAATAACACTTTGAGTATAAATTACAACCGCGCTGTGATAACCGGAAATGGTACAGAAAACCCAAGCCAAAACTATATTACAAGGATTGTAGGTGTTAAATATGCTTAAAATTTATGCTAAATTCGACAACAATGGTCATATTTCGCAGTATCGAGCAGATACCTCGTTAGAAGGTGCAGAAGAGTTTGATGTGGAGGACTTTGACCATGAAAAATTCCGCTTCTATAAGCAAGTGGACGGGTCTTTAGTTTTTGACGAAGCACGTTATCAAGATTGGTTAAACCCTGTAGAAAATCCATCGCAGCAAAAGTCAATGGAAGAAGTAATTTTGGCTAAGGCAGAAACAAAAACAATAAATATTATCATGGAAATGGGGCTTCTATAATGACACCAAGACAATTCGCACAATCACGATTAATCGTAAACTACACACTGCTAGTAGAAGTAGGAGAAATGGTAATCGAGGAAGTGCCGGAAGTAATCACATTTAATGATCAATCAACGTTACCTGTCCGCAGTGAGGTAATTGTTAACCTTGCTAAGAATGAGATTAAGACAATCGAGGAAACAATCTAATTAATATAAACGCTATGCACTCTCATTCGAGGGTGTTTTTTATTATGCTCGAAAGGCGGTGAAAACTTGATTACGGTTAAACACGGGAACGAAGAGATACCTCTTAATTATATTAAATCCGCCAACCGTCGATTTCCTATGAATGATATTCCCGAAATGTCGATGATCGTCATTAATCATAAAGACAATCCAGGTTACCCGTATTTAAACGAGGAAGAAATCATTATTACACCTGATGGGCATGAATGGCGTATCAAAGTGGAAAGTGAAGTCACGCATTATAAAAACATAAATGTGCAGCACATTTTGTTAGATTTAGCCGAAATGGAGTTTAACCATCTGCTTAATGGGATTTATACACCGGAGGAGCTATTGTCCACTGTTTTAAATGGTACCGGCTTCGTGTTGGATTTAGATGCTACGGATTTAAACAGTGTCACTGTAAATGAATTCGGCCGTAAAAATCCGTGGCAAATGTTAAAGGATTCGTGTGAACTGTTAAATGCGGAATTTAAGGTATTGCCGGGGCGTATTATTCAAGCGAGGAAAGCTTCTATTATCGATAGAGGTAAGCAGTATCGGTACGGTTACAACCTGAAAAACGTGACAAAAAAAACCGATTCTACGGATATTGTCACGCACGTCACGGTTAATTATGGTGAAAATTACGCACAATCTGAAACATTTGTCAGCCCCAATGCAGGGAATTACGAACGAAAATATTTCGGAGACATCATCAATGATGAACGCATCACCGACCGTGAAACTGCTAAGAAACGAGCGGATGCCGTATTTAAAGACATTGACATTTCTTACGAGCTGGATATTGCACAAATCGGAAATGATGTAGAGCTTGGCGAGACGGTACACACGATTTACGAGCCCTTAAACGACCTGTCCATAACGACCCGCATCTTAAGATTACGGGATGATTGGAACGGTCAAGAGTTTGTTCTTACTGAAGCAACGGTTGGTAATTACGTTTTTAAAACTGCTAACCAAATCCTACAAGATCAAATTAAAGATACTGAAAAAGATGTTACAGAAAAGATTGATGAAACTAAAGAAGTCATTAATAAGAACATGTATTTTAAGTTTCAGGAAACTGAAGAAAAAATGCTGGACCAGTACACAACGGTAACAGCAGAGTATAATGCGGCAATTTTATTAAGTGCAAGGGAATTGAGAACAGATTTTTCTCAACAAGTTGAAACGATAAACACATCTATCACAGCACAGTACAGTAAAATAACAGCCGAATACAACTCAAGTCTTAGCCAAACTGCGCAACAAATTCGTAGCGAAGTGAATGCCAGTGTGACTAGCATTGGTAACGACATGCAAAATGTAAGAAATGATGTATCAAGTGTCACACAAAGAGCAGGTTTATTAGAATCACGTGTTAGTTCTACTGAAACAAATATCAGTAGCCAAGGTACGCGGATCGCGAGTGCTGAATCAAGTATTTCACAACAAGCTGCGCAGATTTCGCAACGTGTTTCATATACCGACTACACCGGCAGCCGCATTACCTCGTTAATCAATCAGGATCCATATGCAGTTTCAATAAGTGCTTCTAAGATTAATCTGAATGGTGCTGTAATAGTTAACGGATCCATTAGTGGTGCCACAAATATTAGTGTATCAAGTGACATTCGTATAGGTAACGCAATTAGATTTAGCGATTTTACTGAGATTACAACTTACAGCGGCGATATGACGATTAATACCTATAATGACCTCACTATTCAAGCTAGTAATACTAGATTTTATGGGAATGTTGATTTCAGTGGCGCATATTCCGTCACAGGTCTTAGTGCGTCTAGTGTTAACGGTATGACGTTCACATACAACTCATCGAGTAATACTATCACAGTACGTCAGAACGGCGCATATTTGATGCAATTAAAAGGTATATAAAAGGAGAGGTTTAAATGGTTTACAACGTACAGTTAAACAATGGGAACATTATTGAATTAAAAGGTGCAGCTTTTGATGTTGAAGCATTTACAAACACTTTAAACAACCAGCAAATAGTCTTTGTTAATCTTGGCGGTGCTATCGTCAACAAACATTTGATTCAAGCGATTTTACCGGTTCAAACTGAAAACCCAGTTTAAAATAGCAAATTGAAGCGCGGTCATTATGACTGGCGGTTTGAAGCCGTTTTGTGGAAAATTAAGTGATAAAATATTAATGCTAGATAAGTATGTATTTAAGGTGAAGCATAAACATAAATTTAAGCAAAATCTTCTTGAAATAAGATGATTTTGCTTATTAATTGGACCTTAATTAGCCGATGATTCAATTTGTTTAATCGTTGATTCTATTCGATCTAATTGAGTGAAATCAGGAAATTGATTTGTATTTTCTGGGTTTGCTAAATAGGAGGGATGAATTTGAGTACCTTCATTTATCAATTCGGCCAGTGTTTTTACAGAGAACTTCATTTTTTCTAAGTATTCAGGGTCATAATCAATTCCTTCCCGATTTAACAAGTTTTTAGTTTCTGCTTCAACAAGTACATCGATACTTTTTGAAAGCCCTTTTTGTAAATCTGTTAAAGTATCATTTTTAATTTCCAGAGTTCTTGCTTGTTGTTCTAATATTTTGTATTGAAAAGTTTTATTACGTACAACAGCAGCAGTATGCGTAATTGCACCAATAAATCTAAGTGCAATAACTCCACCTACCATCAGTTCCACCCATAGCGAACCTGAATCAAAATTTTGGATAGTAACATTTCCTTTAATTTTGTCATTAACTATGGCTTGCTCTAAAGATTTATTCAATTTAGTGAAAAATTTCCCTAAGGAATCCAAATCCTTATAATCGGGGAGTTTAACGCTAACTGAATATTCTTGTTGGTCAGGTATAGCCTGGTCAAAAGCTTCTAAGGTTGCAATACATTTACTCTTTACAGTATTAACTATACTATTGAATTTACCATAAGTATTGGAATCAACTCTAATACGATCATTTATCGATTTATCATAATATATATTATCTAGATATGATAAACTTTTTATTTCTTCTTCAAGAAAATTTAAATCTTTTAAATTATTTATTGCGTTTATTGTTTTTTGAAATCCAAATAGTTCGTAAATATCTGTATTTGGTATTTTCTTACTTTCAAACTCTAAATTTTCAATGTTATTGTTTAATAATTGTTTCATGTCTCTTAGTCTCATTTTACCAGCTCCTTTACTGGATAATAGTACCATAAAATTAGGGGGTAGTAATTATGGAAAATGAAAAATTTGAGTTTATAGTTAATGGAAACATACTGTCATTTATAAAAGGAAATCAGAAATTTGAAATTAAATTTAATACAAATGAGGATTTAAGTAGTTTTTTACTAAAACTTTTATTAAAAAACATTGAGTATACAGAAAGTTAAATAGTGGCAGTTCGATGTATTTAGCATCTTTGCCAAGTGGGTTTAATATAAATTGTTTCGTAAAATACAATAGATAAACTCGGAATATATAAGTACATTGCTAGGTGGAATTTTGCATTTACTTTAAAGGTCGAACTAAGAGTTTTACTATTTGCCTTCCGCAATCATCTGTGGAGGGCTTTTATATTGGATTGGGGGGATGGAAATGCCGGAAGGAGGTAATTCCATGTATAAAGTTGTTGAAGAGTACGGCAAGGCTATCAATGAAAATATACTGCCGCGGTTGGAGATTCTAGAAAAAGAGCATATGGCGTTTAAGCAGGAAGTGACAAGCCTAAAAGCCGATATGGCAAATGTCCAGAAAGGGCAAAAAGATTTAGAAGTAACTGTTATGAAAGACGGCAAGGAAACACGCGACTTGCTGAAACCATTTGCTGACCACGCATTAAAACAAATGGAGTTTGATGCGCAGGCAAAAAAAGAAATCGCCATAAAGAAGTTGGACAATAAAGATAAAGCAACAGTGGCTTTATACGGTGCTATTGGTAGTGGAGGCATTGTGACAATTATTGCGGGTATCGTAGCCTTATTTAGATAGGAGGAAATCACATGAAAATTAACTGGAAAGTACGTATGCAACATAAACAATTTTGGGTATCACTAATAGCATTACTCATTGTACTCGCTAATCAAATAGCGGGTATTTTTAATGTCGATATTACCATTTACAGCGAACAAGTGACAGGCATTTCAGAATCATTTCTCATGGTTTTTGTGCTTTTGGGTATTATTGTAGATCCTACGACAAACGGCGTATCTGACAGCATGAGAGCCTTGCGATATGATAAACCAAAGGATGATGGATTATGATTACTATTTCAGGTGGACATTTCGGACCAAGAACAGGCGCACATGATTTAATTGATGAAGGTACAGAAAACATTAAAGTGGCTAAAGAAGTAACAGCGCTATTACGTGCATCAGGCATTACTACCAACTACATTGAGGATAATGTCAGTAAATCGGCAAAACAAAATATTCCTTGGTTAATTGCAATGCATAATAAAACCGACCGTGAAATTGATGTGAGTATTCATTTTAATTCGTCAGTCGGCACGCATAGCAAAGGGATTGGTACGGAAACACTCGTATACAGCGATAAAAATAAAGTAATCGCTCAAAAGATTACGGATGCCATTGCTAATGCTTCAGGTCTAAAAAATCGTGGAGTTAAAATCCGTACTGATCTAGGATTGTTAAAAGGTACAAATAAACCTTGTTACTTAATTGAAGTGTGCTTTGTTAATGATACTGTGGATGTAGCATTATATCATAGAGACTTTGATAAAATATGCCGAGCTATTGCAAATGAGTTAGCAAAAGCGGTTGGAAAATCATTGATGTCTTCCGTTACTATTTCAACTGTAGAGGACAAAAAGGCGCGTACAATGGCTATTAACAGCCCATCATTAAACGATATTTTAAATGGTATTCTGAACAGTAAAGGACAACGTGAAATCATTGTGAATTATGCCATTGGTGAGGGCGCACATAAGTCTTGGCTTGATAAGTTAAATGATCGTACTATTACAAATGATGAAATTCTAGCGTTAGCTGCTATGTCGATTGTTAATTTGAATAAATAAAGTTAAAGCCCGTTACTACTGTATCAATCCAGTGGTAGCGGGCTTTTTATTTTGACAAAAATTAATCGCACCAGATTTTTTGAATAAAAGCCTTAATTTAATATTACTAAACGACACCTTAGGCTTTTGGGTGCTCTAATAAAATGACGCCTTTTGATATTCTGTTTTTAATTATAAAAAATTGTAGAGGTCAATAAAAATATATGCTGTGTAAAGTAGTGGGATTGAAATTATATAAATAAATTTTTTTTTAAATGATAAAGTCTTTAGTTTGTTTTCAAATATTAAAGATAAAATAAATGTAGCAAAAAGCAAAAAAACAAATAATGTTGACGGAAAAAAAATTTGGTAAAACACTCTGTCGGAAGATGTTATATCTCCGGGGAAACTAGAAGAAGCATAATTACGACTTATATCAATATAAAAATGACTTCCAATTGTCCAAAAATAAGTAATCAAAGCATAAATTATTAATACAAAAATAAGAATCATTTTTCTTTCCTCCTTTTTTTATTTTACTAAAATATCTATATGTGGTAATATTTATAAAAAGGATGGTGCATAAATGAAGAAAATTATTTTGTTGCTTGTGGTGTTTTTATTTACTTTAGTAGTTAATACAAACATTATATCAGCTTCTATTGATGAAAAGAATATTGATGAAAAGAATATTGATGAAAAGAATATTGATGAAAATTATATTGTTGAAGATTTCATTTTGAGAGATCCAATTACAAATAAATATTCAAGTGATTGGTCACATTTAGATACACCTGAGAATATTCAATTACAAAAAGAAGTTCAAAACTATTTTTTAGGGAATACTACAAAAACACAAAGTAGACAAATACAGGGTGCAGATGGTGCCGATGATTTAAATAAAAGAATTGATGATTTTTTAAGTTCAGTATATCCTGATATTGATTTTAATGCTTCTGAAAATACAATTTCTCCTATGGCTTCTTACGATATACCGGGAAAAGTAGAAAAAGCTGGTTTAATAGCATTAGAAGGAAGAATTCTGCTGGTTATTAGTAATAATTTGACTCCTTCTAATATTGCTTCATCTCATCAAAATGCTACTGCAGCTAGAGATCATGGTAGTAGATATGCTGAAAATAATAACTATTATTCTAATGGTAAGTTAATAACATGGGATAACACAGCAGATACACTAAGACATTTTGCTTGGAATTATATGAATAGTAATGATTCTGGTGTTACAAAAGCAAAGGCTATGGGTGATGGTCATGAACTTGCATTAATAGCTTATAAATATATGAATGATGATAGAGATACTGCTAGTGTATGTAAATATGCTATTAGTTGTATGCAAACTATGGCGATTCAAAAAACATTAAATCATTATGATTTAGCTAAAGGTAATTTTACTTCATTTAATAATATTTTTGATAATTCTAGTGTTATGGATTTACTAAACAATTCAAAAGGGCGATTAGCATATTCACAGGGAAATGCTACTTATTCTGTTCCTTTTAATAGAATGCTTAGTAATGGTGAACTAATTAAAACACCAAATAGTATATTCAGTTCTCAAAGAAGAACAGCTTGGAATGAATTCTAAAAAGTAATTAAAGGAGAGTAGCAAATGCTACTCTTTTTTTTATACTGTTGTTTTTAAGAATGTTAAATTTGAAATAAGGCTTGGAGCGCCTTCTATTAATTCAAATAAACAAATTAAAGCCCGATACTTTTATAGTAGCGGGCTTATTGCATTTATTCATCATAAGGTCTATATTTCTTTCGAAGCGGTTCCAGCTCTTCTTTCTTTTCTAATATCATGCTTTTTAGAAAGATTTTCGGCTGTTGTTTAACAGCAATTAATTTACCATCTTTTACGAGTTGCCCGAGTCTTGCTTTTGATATATCAAGTATTTCTATAGCCTCTGCTGCAGAGAGTAATTCTTTCTCCAGGAAATGAAGTAATTCTTCAGTTGATGTAAATTGATATTTCATATACTCACCTTTCTTTTACAAACATAAATAGTACAATTCTTGCAATGTGAATTAAAATTATGACGCTATAAAGGGCTATTAATCCATAGTCAAATGCTGACGGGTTTTCAAAATCAACATATGCCAGAAGGATAACTGTACTCGCAATAAATAAAGCAATATTTGTATAACCAATTCTTTTGAGCATTTTTTTCATACTTCTAAGTGGATGTGATATAGTATAGGTGAAGGAGGCGCTAACCTCCTTCGGTAGTGTTATTTGCGACGTTTCTTCTTGCCGGGAGAGCGTCGCTTTTTCTTTTTGCCTTGTGTCATGTCGTAAATGTCTTTCAAGCCTGATGTGAAGGCTTTGAATGTTGTAGCGACTAGTGCGACTGTTGCAAGGACTTTTTCGAAATCATCCACTCTTGTTCACCTCCTTTCTATAAATTAATTATACTATACCTATTTAAAAAAGTAAATAGATATTTTTAATAATATTTCCATATTACTTAGAAATTTCATGTTTTAAAATAGGAACATCTGTTCTATAATAATTTTAAAAGGAACGAGGTGCTTGCAATGAAAGACCAAATTAAAAAAGCAATGCAATACAATCAAATCGTAGATATTATGTACATTGCAAAAGACGATGCAATCACTAAACGGCGAATCAAGTTAATAAAAATTGCCGGAAGTACAGTGCAAGCTTACTGTTTTACAAGACATGCCAAACGAACATTTAAAATAGACAATATTTTAGCGGTATATCCAGTAATTAGTAAAGCGAGTGGGCTAAATGCATAAAGAATTTATGGGGCTAAGCGATGATATTCACCGATACATTGTACTGGAACTATTCTTAAAAACCCTAGAGCGTGACAGAGATCACGTATCGCATCTAAAAATGAGAGATGTACTTGAAGAATGGTATAACTCCAAAATTAATGATACCTTTCAGGAATTTAAAAAGTTAAGGGACTTCCTATATAAGAAAGGATGTAAAATCGAAAAGCACAAATCGGATGAAATGATGACCTATTATTTTATATTGTTTAGGGGATATGACGAAACTAGAAGTTACAGTAATATTGCTCTGAGAAATTGGGTTGCCGAAGAAATGAAACGATTACTTGGCATGAAGTACCTAACCCTGGCAGATAGAAAATAACACTTGTCGAATTTTGCGAAAATAGCCTCAAAAAGAAAGTTTCGGACATTCTCTTCCTTTTGCCATAGCACTATTGTAAATTGATTGGTAATAAGGAGGTGAGGGTATGTACAAATATGAATTTATAGTGGAAGGTAATATTCTCGTCGAATTCGAAAGTAAGATACACATTACTATGACCAAACCGTATATTTTAAGGTATGCAACATTTATTGAATTTAAGGACACGGGTCATGTAGTGAACTTAAACAAAGTAAAGGAAGTTAAAATTAATGGAATTAAGCATCATCTCAGACCTTATGCAGCACGATAGAAAATAGGCCTTCCACGATTATTCAGTGGAGGGTTTTTCTCGTTTTTATTGCCGAACTTGTATGAATATGGAACAATGAGAGTAAAATAAAATATACAGAAGGAGTGATTCTTTTGGAAAATAAAGCAACGAGCTCAGCACCAAATACTTTTTCAGCTATTTTAACTATTGCCTTTCTTATAGGTTTAGTTATATTTGAATTCAGTCTATTTTCATACCTTTCACAGGATGGATCACCTTGGTTGTATTTATTTGCAGCTAATGCACTATATTTAATCGTTTCGTTTTTCATCATCGGCGGATTAAGCATGCTCGGCGGTTTCGGTTTGATGCTTGGCTATATCGCAACGATAGTAGGACTATATGTGATAGGCATTTCTACGCTTACATTATAAATATAGCAATATTTTAGCCACCTTCTTATTATAGAAGGTGGCTTTTGTGCTATAAAAAACTACTCATTGCACTCTTCACTTCAAGATTATCGGATTTCTTGGGACAGCACTATTTACCTGTTATGTGACGCTGTATTTGTCTGATAATTTTGGCTGGCTAACCGAATTTTTGTTTGATGAACTGGAAGATAATGTATCGACTGGATATGTCGATAGAGATGAATTGATTATATAAATGGAAAGTGTGTTGTCAGAAGACATCTGCTATTTAAAATAACTGTTTAAAAATCGACCTATGATAATTTATTTGAAGCTTTCTCTATATTTATGTAGGGAAAGCTTTTTACTCTTTTGGTCAATAAAACATAGTTTTTATTATTTCACTATAGCTATTCAAGGTAAACAGCATTAGTTTACTTTCCGTTTACCCTGTTTACCTTGTTTACCGGAAACGCCTCCTGGAAGAAAATGAGGTAAACAAAATAAACAGCGGTAAACAGAAAATTTTATGGTTTGTTTACCGCTCAAAGTCATGTCTGCTCTATCTTCAAGGTAAACAGTAAACAAAGTAAACATAAATATACTATTAAATATAAATTTATATATTAGATAGATATATAGTATATAACATATACCTAATACGCCTATATGCGTATATATTTAGTACAACGCAAATTTTCTGTTTACCTTGTTTACCTCACTCGGAAAATGCTTTTCGAACAGAATAGCGTTGTATAGCTTATGCTTATTAGGGATGATGAATTCTTTATACCTTTTTTATATTAAAATGCTTTATATAACTAAAGCATTGCTTGAAGGAAATACACAGGGCTTTATGAAGTTTGTAGCGAGTCCTGAAGGCGATATTTACGGGGCATGTGTTGTTGGCGACGGCGCGACAGAAATGATTAACTCCATGCTGGCGGCAAAAGTATTAGGAGGATCAGTAAAAGATTTGGCAAGGCTCATTTTCCCGCATCCGACAGTCAGCGAGCACGTTGGCGATGCGGCACGTTCTGTTTTCGGAAAAGCGATTCATGCAAAATAACTTGTTGCTACGGTGCAGATGAGATGCTCCGTAGCTTTTTCAATCCAATTTCTTTTTTATTGTGCTGAATTCTACTATACTTGTTGTATACAATTCCAACATGAGGTGACATATGGAAAATCAGTCAATGGAGCTTGTAGAAAAAGAAGTGGAAAACACGTTATATCAATGTATTGATTTTAATATAGAAGAAAACTATATTGCGATGGGACAAGAGTTTGCTAAAGTGCTCGCACTACTGCAGGAACATGGTCTTATTAGTCCGGCTTTAAAAGTGATTACCGATCCGGAACAATGTCTTACGGAAACACGTATATTGCTCCAAAGTCTGCAAGAAGCACAAAGAAGGCATGCTTCACGGAGGAAGCTGCTGACACATCGGCATATTTTAAATGTATGGCTTAGAAAAAATCAGTATTTTCAGAGAGAAGTTTTACCGGGGTTTTTCTAATCTATCTCTTCATCGGTGAATAAGAAATATTCAGATAATGGTAAAATATTATTGCTTTTTCTTTTTTTATTGTTTAAAATAAACATAATCTTATACGAAGCAAGGCATGGTGGAGTCAGTCAAATCTGGCACATTCATGCCTTTTTGTATGGAAAAGGGGGATATTATGTTTATATTTCAAATTGTTATCGTACTATTGGCTACTAAACTGGCAGGACATTTATCAGTACGTTTAGGCCAGCCTTCAGTACTTGGAAAAATTCTGATTGGTATTATTATTGGTCCTGCAATGCTTGGCTGGATTACTGACAATGAAATTATGCAAACATTCAGTCAAATAGGGGTAATTTTATTAATGTTTTTAGCCGGTTTAGAAACCGATCTGGAAGATTTAAATGCAAATATGAAAGGGGCAATTTTCGTAGCAATTGGCGGTGTCATTTTACCGATTGCAATGAGTTATCCGTTAGCATTGGCATTTGGCCTCACACAAGGCCAGGCGATTTTCATCGGACTAACTTTAGCCGCTACATCAGTAAGTATTTCGGTCCAGACATTAAGCGAAATTGGTTGGCTGAAAAGTAAGGAAGGTTCTACTTTGCTAGGAGCTGCTGTACTGGATGATATTATCGTCGTTGTGTTAATCGCAATTGCAATGAGTTTCCTTGTAGGGGATGATGTTTCGATTCCGGCATTAATCGGCGGGAAGGTATTCTTCTTTGTTTTATTAGCTGTTGTAATGATATGGGTGATTCCGACATTCTTAAAACTGTTTAGCCGCCTGAAAGTAACGGAGGCCCTGTTAAGCGGAGCACTTATTGCATGTTTTGCTTTAGCTTACATAGGTGAACATTATTTTGGTATTGCTACAATTATCGGAGCGTTCTTTATCGGTATTGCAATAGGGCGCACTCCATTTAAAGATACAGTCGAACATAAAGTAGAACCGATTGCAAACGGCTTATTTGTGCCATTCTTCTTCGTAAGTATCGGATTGTCCGTTACATTCGCAGGAATTACAGAAAATATCTGGTTCTTAGTTATCTTCTCAATCGTGGCTATCTTATCGAAGCTTATCGGTTCTGGTATTGGTGCAAAACTGGCAGGCTTCAGTTGGAAATCTTCAACAGGTATCGGTGCAGGAATGATTTCTCGTGGTGAAGTTGCACTGATTCTTGCGGGGATGGGTTTATCAAGTGGATTACTGCCGGCGGAAGATTATACACCAATGGTAATCGTAATTATTATTACAACGTTGGTTACTCCACCAATGTTAAAAGGAATTTTCGGAAGTCGTTCACATTATTAATAAATATTTAGTTGAATGATTTCCTAAATTGTTGTATTCTATGTTTCAGGTGCCAAAACCTCAGTGAAGGTTTAGTCTTCACAACAAAAGCCTCCGCCAACAGCACGGATTTGCTGGGAAGCTTTTGAATTGTGCAGGGAGATGAGCCCCTGCACACCTATACATAGTATATTAACCTAGTGTTGCCCTTGAGGCGGCACTAGGTTTTTTTGCCGTCAGATGCGCTTAATTTTATTAGAACATTTAGCAGTTTATTAGAAAATTTACGTTGGATATTCGGAAAGACCGGAAAGGATATTAGAACAGATTGGACTTATATTGGAACAGTTATCGGTTATATTAGAAAATCGCGAATTTATTGGAACAAATAAAATTTTATTAGATGATTTTAAAATATATTAGAACTTTTAGAACGTTCATATATCTGCTCTGACTCTATATTTGCGATCGCAGCATTCCACCACACGTTTCGGCCGTTCTAACCAATTACATGACCTCATCACCACCAGTATGATAAAATGCCGTTATATTACTTGAACTGTGAGTTGAAGAAAAATGAAGGAAAGTCAGAAATATGCGATTGTCGATATTGAAACAACAGGGCATTCTCCTGCAAGCGGCGACCGTATGATCCAAATCGCCATTGTTATTATGCAAGGTTGGGAAATCGTTAAAAAATATTCTACATTTATTAATCCGGGAAAACCGATTCCGTTGTTTATACAGGATTTAACTAATATTACAGACAAAGATGTAAAAGATGCATTACCATTTGAAGCCTATGCAGATTATATTTATGAGCTGCTGGAAGGGGCTGTATTCGTAGCCCATAATACCGATTTTGACTTGAACTTTTTACAGGCGGAGTTTAACCGTGCCGGCATATCGAAATGGCACGGAAAGAAAATCGACACCGTTGAACTGACAAAAATTTTGTTCCCCATGTCGTTAAGCTACAAATTAGCGGATTTAGCGAATGAATTTAGTATCGAGCTGCAAAGTGCACACCGCGCGGATGATGATGCACTCGCGACAGCGTACCTGCTTAAACATTGTTGGGAAGAGCTGTTAACATTGCCGCTCGTTACTTTGGAACAATTGCATAAACGTTCTTTCCGTTTGAGAACAGACTTGTCCCAGCTATTTTTTGACGCGCTTGTCATAAAACGCAATAAAGCATTAACGGATGAAGGACATGTCTTTTACCGTAAAATCGCCATTCGCAAAATGGCACCGACGCCAAAAAATGATGTGGATGAACTGCTTTACCCGCTAACGACAGATGAAAAAATGGCCTTATTATTAAAAGGGATTCCCGATTTTGAAGAGCGGCCGCAGCAGTTTCAAATGATGGACAGCATATGGCATGCATTCAACGCAAATGCGGAACATGTCATTGAAGCATCAACAGGAATCGGAAAAACGATGGGTTATTTAGTGCCATCGATTTATTATGCTAAGAAAACGAATCAGAAAATAGGAATCAGTACGTATACTTCCCATTTGCTGGATCAGCTTATGCAAAATGACATTCCGATATTGGAACAGGCGCTTGGCCAGCCGATTAAAATGGCTTTATTAAAAGGGATGAATCATTATATCGACGTCGAAAAATTCGAGAAAGAGCTAAAGACACAGGATGTTTCCTATGATCAGACATTTACAGTACTGCAAACACTTATCTGGCTTGCGAAAACGGAGACTGGGGATTTTAGTGAACTGAATGTATCGGGCGGTGGCCAGCTGCTCATTGATAAAATCCGAAAGACCGCATTGCCGAAAACGACAATGCCCCTTTATGATTTTTATTCACGTGCAATTCAAAATAGTCGCCAGGCAGACATTATTGTGACGAACCATGCGATGCTGCTAAGTGATCTTGTACGCAATGAACAGATTTTTAATTCTTTAGGCGGCTGGGTAATAGATGAGGCCCATCAGTTTATTCAGGCTGCAATCAATCAGCACGAAAAAATATTCACTTATATGAATTGGAAATATTTATTTGGACAAATTGGAATACAGGAAGATGAACAGCTGTTTTATAAAATCCGCCGCGTAGCAATAAAAAAACAGCTATTGAATTATCAGACACTGGATCAGCTGGAAAAGCGCTATATTCAAATGGTCAATGCATTTGATACGGCAATGGCGGCATTGCTTCGAGGAGTGAAAGAAGCGCATCATCACCAGACTAAGCAACTTCAGAAAATCGAAATTTTTATTTCTGAATTGCAATTAGGTCGTGAAGTTTTAATGAAAGTTTCACTCACTGTGCAGCAATGGGTGGATGAGGCGACCGAGCTTATACGGAAGTTCACTTCAAGTGTGGAAGAGCTTGCGCCTGAGCATGAATATTTAATTGAGCAATGGCAGTATATCGTAAATGAGTTTACGATAAAACTGGCAGAGTGGGATGATGTATTTTTAAGTCAAAACCCTGACTATTCATGCTGGCTTGAATTGGACCAGCGCAGTGTTCCGGGTAGTATCCATCTCTATAAAAAACCGATTGAAGTGACATCAACAATCCGGAAACTTTTTGACCCGATCCGTGAAAAGAGCGGCATTGTCTGGACATCCGGAACGTTAACAGTACCAAGTAATGAGCGTTTTATTACGAACCAGCTTGGGATCAATCCGTCGATTCCGATTGAAAAGCTGCATGCGGATCCGAGTTATTATGATGGGGCAGAAGTGTATATTGTCAATGACATGCCTGATATTCAGGCCGTTTCACAGTCCGAGTATATCGAAGAGGTCGCACATGCCGTTACAAATACAGTGCGCATGACGAATGGAAGATGCTTTGTTTTATTCACGTCACAGGACATGCTGCGTAAAACAGTCAACCTTATACAGGAAAGTGAATTGTTAAGTGACTATATGATTTTTGCGCAAGGTGTGACATCCGGTAGCCGTATGCGATTATTAAAGTCTTTCCAAAAATTTAATCATTCCGTCTTATTCGGAACGAACAGTTTTTGGGAAGGGGTCGATGTACCGGGAGATGGTCTGTCTGCGGTTATCGTTGTGCGGCTGCCGTTTTCCTCACCGGAGGAGCCTGCGTTTAAAGCACGGGCCAATTATATAACACAGCAAGGACGCAATTCCTTTACAGAACTTGCGTTGCCGGATGCCATTATCCGGTTTAAGCAAGGGTTCGGCCGATTAATTCGTTCCAGCCATGATAAAGGGGTATTTATCGTTTTGGATCGCCGGATTGAAACGAAATCATACGGACAGCAGTTTATCGAGTCATTACCGCCAATTTCCATACAAAAACTGCCTCTACACAGTATGGTGCAAAGCTTAGGAAATTGGTATAATGAAAAACGATGAGGAAGGAAAGCAGGTTGACAAAAATGAAACAAAACTTTAAACAACATACAAATACATCGGATTGTAAGGTGCAGTTATGAAAAACTGGATTATCTTTTCGGTTGTCTTTATTTTATCTTTGTCGCTTGTTATTTCAGTGTTCGTATTTTGGAAGGCCAATGCACCGTTTAGTGAAATAGAACAAAAGGCGGAAAGTTTTGTGCTGGATACGAAAGCACTTGCTGTTGTTGATGATTCCTATGTTTACAATGGGAATAAGCCATATGTCACTGTTTTCGGAGTGGATGAGTATGGGAAGGAAAAGGCAGTCTTCGTCCCGATGAGTTTAGATGAGAATTCAATGCAGGAAGTATTTTTAGCAGATGGCATCACCGAAGATCAGGCGTTGTCTGTTTTTCAGGAAGATACAGCTGCAAAAGAGATTCTTCATATGAAGTTAGGATTCGAGGAGCCGGGTCCAGTATGGGAAATTACCTATAAAAATGAATCCGGCAGTTTGAATTATGTCTATCTTCTATTTGAAGACGGGCAATGGTGGAAACGCATATTGAATTTGTAGAGGAGAGAACAACATGAAACAATTGTTGGCAAATCGTGTAAAGACTTTAACACCATCTTCAACTTTAGCAATTACAGCTAAAGCGAAAGAGTTAAAGGAGCAAGGTATTGATGTAATTGGTTTAGGTGCAGGGGAGCCGGACTTTAATACACCGGACAATATTTTAAATGCAGCAAAACAATCGATGGATGCTGGTCTGACAAAATATACGCCGGCTGGGGGTTTACCTGCTCTAAAGAAAGCAATTATTGATAAATTGGCTCGTGACAATAATCTTACATACAAAGCAAATGAGATAATCGTTGGTGTCGGAGCAAAACACGTGCTGTATACATTGTTCCAAGTTATTTTAAATGAGGGCGATGAAGTAATTATCCCAATTCCTTACTGGGTATCTTACCCTGAACAAGTGAAGCTTGCTGGCGGTGTTCCTGTATATGTGGAAGGAACACAGGAACAGAACTTTAAAATTACAGCACAGCAACTGCGTAATGCCATTACAGAGAAAACAAAAGCGGTGATTATTAACTCGCCGTCCAATCCTTCTGGTATGATTTATTCGAAGGAAGAATTGGCTGAGCTTGCACAAGTTGCAGAAGAAAAGGATATTTTAATCGTTTCAGATGAAATTTATGAAAAGCTTGTTTACAATGGAATAGAGCATTATTCAATTGCGGAAGTTTCAGAAGCAGTGAAAGCACGTACAATTGTAGTTAACGGTGTTGCAAAATCTCACTCTATGACAGGATGGCGCATTGGCTATGCAGCTGGTGATGCGACAATCATTAAAGCGATGACAGATTTAGCATCTCACTCTACTTCAAATGCAACAACAACAGCACAATATGCAACGATTGAAGCATATAACGGCTCGCAGGATGCAGTAGAAGAGATGAGACAAGCGTTTGAATCACGTTTAGAAGCGATTTTCCCGAAACTGGCAGCAATTCCGGGCGTAAAAGTATTAAAGCCACAAGGTGCTTTCTACTTATTGCCGGATGTTTCGGAAACAGCAGAGAAAACAGGCTATACTTCAGTGGATGATTTTGTATCGGCACTATTAACAGAAGCAAATGTTGCGGTCATTCCAGGTTCAGGATTTGGTGCACCAGCGACAATACGTTTATCGTATGCGACATCTTTAGAATTATTAGAAGAAGCAGTTCGCCGAATCAATGCCTTTGTTAAAGCAAAATGGCAAGATTAAGCGTCCTTGCAACATAAGCTTTGGAGGACTTTATGAAAAAAATTATGATTAAAGATATGCCAAATCATATTGGCGAAACAGTAAAAATTGGTACATGGTTAGCTAACAAACGTTCTAGCGGTAAATTGGCTTTCCTTCAGTTACGTGATGGCTCAGGCTTCGCGCAGGGTGTTGTAGTGAAAGAAGAAGTAGGCGAAGAACTATTTGCAGTAGCTAAAGGCATGACACAGGAAACATCTTTGTATGTTATTGGTGAAGTTAAGGCGGACGAGCGTTCTTCTTTCGGTGCTGAGTTAAATGTTACAGGTATTGAAGTAATCAGCCCTGCTAAAGACTACCCAATTACACCAAAAGAGCATGGTACAGAATTTTTAATGGATAACCGTCACTTATGGTTACGTTCTCGTAAACAACATGCAATCATGAAAGTACGTAACGAAATTATTCGTGCAACATATGAATTTTTCAATGAAAACGGCTTTACAAAAATGGATCCGCCAATCTTAACAGGTTCTTCACCTGAAGGTACGTCAGAGCTGTTCCATACAAAATATTTCGATGAAGACGCATTCCTATCTCAATCAGGTCAGCTTTACATGGAAGCTGCTGCAATGGCACTAGGAAAAGTATTCTCGTTCGGTCCTACATTCCGAGCAGAAAAATCTAAAACACGTCGTCACTTGATCGAATTCTGGATGATCGAGCCTGAAATGGCATTTGTTGAGCATGATGAAAGCTTGGAAGTACAGGAACAATACGTATCACATATCGTACAATCTGTACTGAAAAACTGTAAGCTTGATTTAGAGCGTCTAGGCCGCGATACATCAAAACTTGAAAACGTGAAAGCACCATTCCCGCGTATTTCCTATGATGAAGCGATCGAGTTTTTACATGAGCAAGGCTTTGATGATATTCAGTGGGGTGATGACTTCGGTGCACCACACGAAACAGCAATTGCCAACCATTATGATAAACCAGTATTTATCACATGCTACCCGATCGGTATTAAACCGTTCTACATGCAGCCGCATCCGGAGCGCGATGATGTCGTTTTATGTGCAGACTTAATCGCTCCTGAAGGCTATGGAGAGATTATCGGTGGTTCAGAACGTATTTATGATTATGAATTAATGAAATCTCGTTTAGAACAACATAACTTATCGATGGATGCATATGCATGGTATTTAGATTTATGTAAACAAGGTGCAGTACCTCACTCAGGCTTCGGCTTGGGGTTAGAGCGTACAGTTGCATGGATTTCCGGAACAGAACATATCCGTGAATCCATCCCATTCCCACGTTTATTAAACCGTTTATATCCATAATTAATTTTAATTTATACAACGAGAAAACGTCCGGAATTTTGCCGGGCGTTTTCTCGTTACGAGCGCACAAAGGGGGATTCAACTATGTCTAAAAATTTTAATCGAATCCGCGTTTGGACGGAGCAATTACAAATTACTATTCCACAATTATTTTTTAAACATTATAGCGAACTGAATATACAAGATGACGAAGCATTAATCATTCTACATTTATTAACGTTCGAACAGGAAGGAATCGACTTTCCGACACCAAATGATTTAATGCAGCGCACAAATTTTCAATTGACGGCTATTTCTCAAATAATACAACGCTTAATGCAAAAAGGATTTGTCGAAATTTCTCAAAGCACTGATGACACTGGACGTCTTGCAGAGAAATATTCGATCTATCCGTTATGGGAAAGACTGCTGGATCTGCTGCAATCAAAAGCGCAACAACAGGTTTCAACTGCCAACAAATTGGACGAGGCGAAAATTTTCCAGCTATTTGAACAAGAGCTGGGACGCCTGCTTTCACCAATGGAAATTGAAACAATCGGCATGTGGATGGACTTGGATAAGCATAGCCCTGAGATAATAAAAGCTGCATTAAAAGAAGCGGTACTTGCTGATAAAGTGAATTTACGTTACATTGACCGCATTTTGATCGAGTGGAAAAAGCGCAACATAAAAACACTCGCACAAATTGAAAAACATAGTGAGCAATACCGGAAAAATACAATGGCTGCAGCTCCGATTCAACCGGTACATCAGCAAGAAACAGTTCAGAAGACGGAAAAAGTTTCTTTCTATAATTGGTTAGAGGAGCGAGAATAGGAGGACACCAAAACTTTTATGTTAACAAAAGCAAAATGGAATCACTTTTTAGATGAGATGGATCGCATGTTTCCGGATGCACATTGTGAATTAGTGCATGACAATCCGTTTGAGTTGACGATTGCGACATTATTATCCGCGCAATGTACGGATGTCCTCGTCAATAAAGTGACGAAACAATTATTTCAAAAATATAAGACACCACAGGATTATTTAAATGTTTCGCTTGAGGAACTGCAAACTGATATTCGTTCAATCGGACTTTACCGAAACAAAGCGAAAAATATTCAATTATTATGTGCACGCCTTTTAAATGAATATGACGGTGAGGTTCCGGCATCTCGTGAAGGGCTTGTTACATTGCCGGGTGTCGGCCGTAAAACAGCGAATGTTGTATTGTCGGTTGCATTTGATATTCCTGCGATGGCTGTCGATACGCATGTGGAACGTGTCTCCAAGCGATTAGGACTTTGCCGGTGGAAAGATAGTGTGTTGGAAGTAGAAGAAACAATCATGAAAAAAACGCCGATCGAACGATGGAGCCGTGCACACCATCAAATTATTTTCTTTGGTCGCTATCATTGTAAAGCGCAAAATCCCGGCTGCGGGTCATGTCCGTTATTGGATGACTGTCGGGAAGGGCAAAAGCGTTTAAAAAAAGGTTTGGTAAAAATATGATGATTCCAGTTCAACAAGAGGCAATTTCAAAAGAAGTGGTGGACGCTTGGTACGGTGAATGGGAGACGATGCGTGAAACGATTCATGCTGCCCATGAAAGACGTGACGGATCAGCACAGCAATTCATGGTAGAAGGTATTGAACATTTTGAGCAGTTTATTGTGGATGGTTCTATAACAGATACACCGTTTTCGGTACAAAGCGAGTATGAGCTCATGCCAATTAACGGGATGGAACGTCTGCAGTTCATAAAAGCACGTCCAGGGCAATATGCATGCTATCGACAATTGGACGAACTTTATAAAGAAACCAAAAAGCGCTGTGCAAGACTGAGAATGAAAAAATAAAGTAACCGAACAATCAATGCTTTTTAAACTAAATAAAAAAGAAAAAACATCAATTTTTCCCTTAGTGAGAAAAATTGATGTTTTTTAGTTTAATCTTCTTCTGAATCTTCAGGTCTTGTTTCGCCGCCTGTAGCAGGTGGGCTAGGCTGGTTCGGTGCTGGTGGTTCAGGATTGGATTCATCCGGCTCTACCGTATTATCGTTGCCATTTCCATTGCCATTATTTCCGTTACCGTTCCCATTATTACCGTTCCCGTTATTTCCGTTGCCATTTCCGTTATTCCCATTGTTGTTCCCGTTACCCGGCTGTTCCGGTTGTTCTGTTTCATTTGGATCTTCAATGAAGTCATTCGGATCTTCAGGCTCTGTTGTCGCTTCTCCTTCGACGAATAATGCAACACTTGCCGGATCACTCCGTAAATCACCTGAAATCGCTGTAACTGTAAATGTATATTCTTTACCGAGTTCGATGTTAGGTACTTGAATTGCGGTTGCACTTGTCGTAGAAATGACCGTTGCCGGACCGCCATCAACTTTCATCGATACTTCAAATGTAACGGGATCCGTATCTTCACCGGAACCATCAAGTGAAGAATGTGACCATGTCACATCCGCCAGTTGTGCTGCATCATTGTATGACGCTTGTAAACTAGTAGGTGAATCTAAAGTTTGAGGGACAAATTCCTCTGTATATTCAGTTGGCTCTGTTCCTTTAACGAACAGCTCTGTTGCCTTTTGTGTTGCAGGTGTATATTCATTTGCCAGTTTTAAAGGATTCGATCCGATTACAATCGAAGCTGACACAACGCTGCTCGGCTGTTTAAATGATGATGACGGGTTATGCTGGTTTAAATCCGTCATGATCGATTTGAATAATGTTTGTGGCAACCAGCGTTCTTCCCATGTTGTAATGGCATCTTTACGCTGAGAATAACCACCCCAAATAGCGATCGAATAGTTTGTTGTATACCCGGCAAACCAAGTATCCGGTACTGAGCCATTCTTTAAATTGAACTTTTCAAATTCATCTGAGCCATAGTTTGTTGTACCTGTTTTACCGGCGATATCAACGCCTGATACCATCGCACGTGTGGCAGAGGCATTGCGTTTGTTACTAACTACATCACGTAAAATATCCGTTACCATATAAGCAGTATAATCACTCATCGCTTTTTTGGTTTCCGGTTTAAACGATTTTGAAGTCTTTCCGTCACGGAAAACAATTTTAGTAATGGCATGCGGACTATTATAAGTACCGTTATTGCCGAATGCTGCATATGAAGCAGCCATTTGGACAGGAGAAATATTGACGCGTCCTCCGCCAAGTGCTTCAGATTCTGTTAATCCGCTTGATTCAATACCTAAGTTGCCTAAAAACTCTTTGGCGCGGTCCGGACCAACTTCACGGAAAGTTTTCACCGCTGGAATATTTCGTGATGTATAGAGCGCTTCACGCACTGTCATCGTCCCTAAATAGCGGCCATCCCAGTTTCCGATAACCTGATCTGAACCAGAATACGTAATCTTTTCATCGACCGTAGTTTGACCAGTCGACCATTTTAAATATTCAATGGCAGGACCATAATCAATTAAAGGTTTTAAAGTCGAACCAGGCTGGCGGGTTGTCATATCGTAGGCAAAGTTATAGTTAAATTCACCTGTGTAATTGCGTCCGCCGCCAATTGCACGAATTTCACCTGTTGGTGTATCGATGACTGCAACACCGGCCTGCATCTCTTCTGTAGGGAAGTTGCTGTCATTGTTCATCAAATCTTCTACAATCGTCTGTGCTTTTGGGTCTAGGGTTGTATAAACTTTGATTCCTTCGGAAGTCAGTTCGCTATCACCGTTTTTCTCAAGTTCTGCTAAAACGACATCCAAAAAGGCAGGATATTTCGTTGTACTATTTGCTACACGCTCTTCTTCAGGAATGAGTCCGCCTGTAATAGGTTCCTTTTTCGCTTCTTCCGCTTCAGCTTCAGTAATTTTACCGTGCTGAACCATTAAGCCTAAAACGATATTACGACGTTTTTTTGCACGGTCCGGCTTTTTATATGGATTATAGTTGTTCGGACTTTGAGGCATCCCTGCTAATTGAGCATATTCAGCCAATGATAGTTCACTTAATTCTTTTCCGTAAAATTCTTTTGCTGCTGTACCAAAGCCATGGATTCTACCTGACATTAGGATTTTATTAAAGTACATTTCGAAAATTTCTTCTTTACTATATTGACGTTCAAGCTTAATTGCGAGCCAAGCTTCCTGCGCTTTACGCTCCAGCTTTTTCTCATTGGTAAAGAACGAGTTTTTTACAACTTGCTGTGTAATTGTACTCGCACCTTGAGCACCAAATCCATCACGGAAGTTGGCAAGTACGGCACCGCCAAGACGCCACAAGTCAACACCGAAGTGATCGAAAAATCGTGCATCTTCTGTTGCGATAATCGCGTCAATCATTTGCTGTGGTATATCTTCATATTTTACATAATTTCGTTTTTCTGCACCAATTGTTGCAAAAAGTTCTCCATTTATATCATAAAATTCCGATGAGATCGGATCCTTTAATGCATCCTCATCCAGTTCAGGTGCTTTGCTTACATAGTAGCCAAATAATGCGGCACCACTTAAGAAACCAATTACCCCAATTAAAACGATTGCTAAAACAATGCGCTTAATCCATTTTCCAGCAGAAGTTTTCGGTTTTCTGGATTTTTTGTTTTTTTGTTGACGTTCGCGCTTTATTTGTTCGCGTGTTTTTCTATTTTCCGTCACGTTGTTTCTCCTCACTTTCACAAACATTGTTGTTTGCGATTAACTTTTTTACCGCTTGCAAATAGTCGAGCCTTGGTAAATAGCCGTCGGAAATTTCTATGGCATCCTGCTCAAAAATTGCGATGGGTATAGATTTTCTTCCCCCTTCATCCATTGCTGAAAACCATTTTGCCACAACATGATACGAAATGACAAAATTACGGTTCAACGTGCTGAATCGTACTATGAAAAACGCAACACCTCGTTGATTTGTCACGGAATGCATATGATCCATTTGGTGAGGGTGAATGTTTTTTAATGGAAAGGATGTTTTACTATCCGTTTCTTTTGCTTCAAAGTCAATGTAATATCCATTCCATACGCCATTATAATCCGTCGTTGAAGGTGTGCGGAAATAAGCCTCTTTAATTACAGCAGCACTTCTAGCCGGATAATCTACTTTGACGATTTGTATAGGAACAGGTTTCTTGTGTATATTTGCCATATTCCTATGTAAATAAAACATATTTGTTTCATTTAGGTCATCTTCTAAGCTTTTTCCACGGTTACTGTAATTGACGGCTCTTTTATTTTTTTCTTTTGCAACCGATGGAGATTTAGAGGATTCCTTTTTTTTCTCAATCTTTGGCGCACTTTCATAGAGTTTACCGTTTGGATAACGAATCACCATGGAATCACCTTCTTTCCTGGAAGAAATAATACTTTAATAGTGTATCACAAACAATGTACCCGTTAATAATTTTGTAAAAGCTATGCAAAATATAACTTCTTTTAGCGAATGGACACTATTTTTGCCACACGACAAGGATTCCGTGAAAAAAGAAAGAATCATTGTGAAAAGGGGGCATTATATGTCGAAATTATCACGCTTAATCGAACAAGTTGAAATGGCACAAACATTATTATCATTGCAGATGGAACGCGAGCAATTAAGAATGAAAGTGGAGCATTTAACAAATCTACTCACAGTTTATCAAAAAGTTAGCTTAGCAGAAACAAAGAGTCAAGTAAAGAATGCCTGTTCGCATATGAGTAGTACAAACGAAGAGAATTTGATACACTTAAGAACAAATATACTTTAGCCTGAATGGGCAAAGACTAATAAAAAAGTAATTGATGTAGCGAACTACGATAATTTACGCTACTAGGTTAAAACAGATGAAATTACTCGAGGTGCTCTTTATGCAATTAATAGATGAAACATACCAATTAATAGAAGAATGTGATGCGTGTTTACATCGTTTTCAGGAAATGCGACGTTTAGACAAGGAGCCGGATTTCTTTAGTGAAGTCAAGCCACATGTCGATGAAGTCCATACACGTATTCATGAATGGCAGCAGCATGCGACAAATTGGATAAAAAGCCAGCACCCAAAAAATTTATATG
The DNA here is from genome assembly GCF_040273735.1 of Solibacillus sp. Classification (NCBI taxonomy): domain Bacteria; kingdom Bacillati; phylum Bacillota; class Bacilli; order Caryophanales; family Caryophanaceae; genus Solibacillus; species Solibacillus sp. Next base: position 123,250 of record NZ_JBELZM010000010.1, read on the forward strand.
TACAACAAATTGACCACGCAGCCGATGCTATGGAGCAATTTGTTGTACAGTCTTTCTTTAAAGGAACGAGCAAAAAACGGTTTATCCAATCGATCCAATCTGCCCAATACACATTGAAGCTACTCGCAACAAAGATTGAGGAAGGTGAAGACGATGCTTAGTAAGAAAAGAACCATTTCGCAGCTTGTCGACGAGTGGCAATATGATGAAGAAATGAAACAGAATATTGTCGCCATGCATACGATTGATGAAAAGCAGGCCCAGTACGCAGATTTTCCGTCTAATTTACACCCATCGATCATTAAAGCATTGCATGGGCGGGGCATTGAGCAGCTTTATATCCATCAGCGCCAAGCATTCGACTATGCACAACAGCAAAAGCATTTTACTGCGATTACACCGACTGCTTCGGGAAAATCGTATTGCTACCATCTGCCGGTTTTACAGCAAATTTTAGAAGATCGCTCAAGTCGCGCCATTTATTTGTTTCCTACAAAGGCGCTTGCTCAGGACCAGAAATCAGATCTTAATGAATTGATTGAACTGATGGATGAGGATATTTTGAGTTACACATATGATGGAGATACTGCACCAGGCATTCGCCAAAAAATCCGGAAAGCCGGCCATATCGTCATGACAAATCCCGATATGCTGCATTCAGGCATTTTACCGCACCATACGAAATGGGTATCTCTTTTTGAAAACTTGAAGTATATCGTCATTGATGAGTTACATACGTATAAAGGCGTGTTCGGTTCACATGTTGCGCATGTTATAAGAAGACTTCAGCGTATTTGCGAATTTTATGGAAGCAATCCGATTTTTATTTGTACGAGTGCCACAATCAAAAACCCTAAAGAACTAGCAGAAAGCCTGACAAATAGTAAGCATGAGCTGATCGAGCAATCAGGTGCGCCTATCGGTAAGAAGACATTTATTTTTTACAACCCGCCGATCGTCCACCCGACATTTGGTGTGAGACGGAGCGCAGTGCTCGAAGTACGCGATATTTCGAAGCGCTTGTTTGAAGCGGGCATTCAAACGATTATTTTTGCGAAATCAAGAGTTCGTGTGGAAATGCTTGTTACGTATTTAAAGTCGTTAACAGCGAAAAAAATTATGGACGAATCGATTCAAGGCTATCGTGGCGGTTATTTGCCGAGTGAACGGAGAGAAATCGAAAAAGGCTTGCGAACAGGATCGATACAGATGGTCGTCAGTACGAATGCACTTGAATTGGGTGTCGATATCGGGCAATTACAAGCATGTATTATGACCGGCTACCCAGGGAATATTGCGAGTGCGTGGCAGCAAGCCGGCAGGGCAGGTAGACGTCAGGACGAGGCGCTCATTGTGTATGTTGCGCAATCGACGGCATTGGACCAATATGTTGTCCAAAATCCTAGTTATCTATTAGGAAGTTCACCAGAAGAAGCGCGTATTAATCCGGAAAACCTGTTAATTTTAATGGAGCATTTAAAATGCGCAGCGTTTGAACTGCCATTTTCGATGGAAGATACGTATGGGGAATATGAAGTTCAGGAACTATTAGCCTATTTAGAAGAAGAGGGTGTGCTTGTCCGAACAAGCACGAAATGGCATTGGATGAGCGACAGATTTCCGGCGCATGAAATTTCACTGCGCTCAGCTGCACAGGAAAATGTTGTCATTATCGATATTTCAACACCCGCCAATACGAAAGTGCTCGGCGAAATGGATACTTATAGTGCAATGACTCTTTTACATGAAGAAGCCATCTATTTGCATCAAGGTATTCAGTTCCAGGTCGAAAAGCTCGATTGGGAAGAGAAAAAGGCATTCGTTCGAGAAGTGGATGTCGACTACTTTACAGATGCGAATTTGGCTGTCGAGCTGAAAGTGTTAAGTGAAGATAAATCGGCACCATTTAAAAACTCGACAGTGAGTTACGGAGATGTAAGCATTTTAGCTATTCCGACCATCTTTAAGAAAATCCGTTTTAATACACATGATAATATCGGATCAGGTCCGATTTCGATTCCTCCAATGGAAATGCATACAAATGCGACATGGATGAGCTTTGAGTTGCCGAATAACTGGTCGGAAGAACAACTGACCGATGCGCTGACAGGGGCTGCCTATGCAATGGGAAGCTTTATCCCGTTATTTATCCACTGTGACCGGTCCGATGTGTCGGTTGTCCCGCAAGTAAAAGCGGTTCATAATGAAAAACCGACATTGTTTATTTATGACAGTTATCCGGGTGGTATTGGTTTGAGTGAGCGTGTGTACGATGTTTTACTTTCGCTGCTTGAAAGAACAGCACAGCATGTAGAGAACTGTCCTTGTCAGCAAGGTTGTCCTTCATGCATTGGTGCACAGGATAGTTTAGGAGAAAACAAAAAACAAGTTATGAAAGTGTTAAATATTTTAATTAACGAAATGATGTGAGAACATGTCGTATGAAAATAAGCTGTTGCAAATGAAAAAACTGCTAGGCAAAAAAACGGAGCAAAAAAAAGAAAAACCAAAATTCATTAAACCTGAACCGCCTTTATACAGCGATCAATGGCAACAGGCAGGGCTTGAACTGGTAGAAAATGAATTCGGCATGCTTTTTAAACGGGAAGTACATTATCCATTTGATTATCAGCACGGCGACTACAAGCTCGGGGAATTGTTTCCTTCCTTAAAGCGCTGGAAGTCCCAAGCCGAAGACCATCCGTTTGCCATAAGCGGTGATGAAACGATCGTATTTTTTGATACAGAAACAACCGGTTTAAAAGGCGCGGGTACTCATATCTTTTTACTCGGTTTTTTGGAAGCGGATGATGAAGGTTTTACGCTCACACAGTATGTATTGTCGGACCCTTCGAATGAAGCGGCACTTCTTTTTGAATCAAAGCTATGGCAGCGAAATGTAACGATTGTTTCCTATAACGGAAAAAGTTTCGACTGGCCGCAGCTTCAAGTGCGCTGGACGTTGAACCAGCAATTTTTGCCGCCCCTGAAATCACAGCGGCAAATAGATTTGCTGCATAGTACGAAACGACTTTGGAAAGATGATTTATCACGAATGAAGCTTACCCAAGTAGAACAGGATAAGCTTGGCTTTTACCGAATCGGGGATATACCGGGGCATTTAGCACCTATTATATATTTTGATGCGGTTAAGAGCGGGAATGCGGAAACGCTGATGAAAGTACTGTTGCATAATGAATGGGATTTACTGTCGCTGATCACATTGTATATTCATTCGACGAATTTATTGTTTGATGATATATCAACGGAATCGGCAACAACATATACGAATATCGGAAAATGGTTTGGGGATTTGAAAAAGCGGCAAACAAGTACGGAAATACTACAGGCAGTGACGGGCCATTTCGAAATAAAAGATACCGGTTATGCGCATTTTTATTTAGCATATGAATTAAAGCGGATTGGAGAAACGGATTTAGCGATCCAATCATTCCAAACAGCGCTTCCTGCCATTCCTGTCAGAAAACAGCTGCAGGCATACGAACAACTAGCCATGCTATATGAACATAAAGTAAAGGACTACGAGCAGGCATACATTTATACGGAAATAGGGAATAATTTACTTCCTGAAATAACGTTTCAAAAAGAAACACAGCTTCAAAATCAGCAAAAAAACTGGAAAAAAAGACTTAGTAGATTAGACAATAAAAGAAATAAAAGTTATTTCGACAAATAATGAAAAATTTTTCGACATCTAGAAGATATGTAGTCGTCCCATTTGTCTGACCTATGCTATAATAAATCAAAGAAGTAGCGTGATGGAAGGACGAGGAATAATGGATATTAAATTAACAGCTGACCATATATTGGAAAAAGAATTTAAAAAGAGCATGAAAGGCTATAACATTGACGAAGTGGATCAATTTTTGGATCTGATTCGTGAAGATTATGACACATTTACTGCAAAGATTGCTTCCCTGGAAGAGGAAAACGAGCGCTTAAAGCAAGAGCTGGCAAACTCAAGCCGCAAATCCGCGGTTGCTCCTGCTCCAACAGCAAATAGTACAAACTTCGATATTTTAAAGCGACTTTCAAACTTGGAGAAGCATGTTTTCGGGAGTAAGCTTTACGAATAGTTAAACTATTCATGGGAATATTGTTTTTTTTCTATTATTGCAGTATACTTTATTCATACATCAATATTCGAGTAATCGCTGCGACTTTAAGGTCGTAGAGGAAAGTCCATGCTCACACGGTGCTGAGATGCCCGTAGTGTTCGTGCTTACTGAAAAAATAAGGTAAGGCAAGAGAATTTCTCTTGACGGCGGAAGGAACTCCTAAGTCTTTTAGATATGGACGAAACTTCCTGAAAGTGCCACAGTGACGGAGCTTATAGTGAAAACTATAAGGTGGAACGAGGTAAACCCCATGAGTGAGAAACCCAAATTATGGTAGGGGCACTCTCCTGAAGGAATTGAACGGATGGAGGGACGGTCAGCTTGGCCGTAGATAGATGATTACTACCTAGTCGTACGAGGCGCAAGCTGTTTGAGTACTTAGGAACAAAACATGGCTTATTGATTATTGATGCTTTTTTGAACATATAAAAGGGCTCTCCATTCTTTTGTGGAGAGCCTTTCTTAGTAGAAAAAATTATTTTAAATACAAAAATAAAGGTTCATGACGGGGAATTAGGAAACTAAATCTATAAAACAACACCTGCTTCTGTCGGAGTGAATATATAAAAACTGTTCTTTATATAAGGGTGATATGTCTTGAGCGAATTGAAGTCTAATAAATCCATCATGCAAGAACTGGCATTGTCTCAGTTTCCAAAAGAATTAATCGAAAGAGTTTTTGAAAATATTGCGGAAGGTATTATGATTACCGATCGAAACAGAAGAATTTTATCGATTAATGTTGCTTTTGAGTTTGTAACAGGCTTTAAATTAGAAGAGGTACAAGGAAAAAAACCGTCTATTTTGCAGTCTGGCGTGCATGACAGAGCTTTTTATATTGATATGTGGAAACAAATTGGCAAGGCAGGCATGTGGCAAGGTGAAATTTGGAATAAACGCAAGACGGGTGAATTATACCCCGAATGGCTGACAATACTAGCAATTAAAGATAATGCAGGTAAGATTACAAATTACTGCGGTATTTTTACGGATTTGTCTGAACGTAAAATCGTAGAAGACGAACTTGAAAAAAGGGCTCTCCATGATTCATTAACAGAAGTGTGCAATCGTTTTGCCTATATTGAACGTATGAATACACTTCTGGAATTGACAGAAAACAAAGTGATGCCGATACAGCATGCGGTTCTTTTTCTGGATTTAGACCGCTTTAAGCAAGTGAATGATTTGCTCGGACATGCCATTGGTGATCGGTTATTGGTGGAAGTATCCAAACGTGTAAAAACTTTAGTGAGAAATAAGGATATTTTAGCGCGCTTTGGTGGGGATGAATTTGTCATTACATTAGCAAATATCCAACATCCAAGAGAAGCTGCAAAATTTGCTGAGCAGGTGCTCAGGGTTTTTGAAGCGCCGATTAAAGTTCATGATCAGGATGTCTATATATCGACAAGTATGGGAATCAGTATTTACCCGGCGGACGGTACGACAACAGAACAACTATTGAATCGTGCTGATCGTGCCATGTCATTTTCGAAAGATAATGGGCGTAATTGCTACTCGTTCTACTTTGACGGGTTGGAAACTGATTCGAATCGAGTGCTGACACTTGATAGTGAGCTCCGTAAAGCAATTGAAAACAGGGAATTTACACTTGCCTACCAGCCGAAAATCAGCACCGAAAACAACGGAATTGTCGGAATCGAAGCATTAGTACGTTGGAATAGCGAGAAACTTGGCTTTGTATCACCTGCTGAATTTATCGAACATGCCGAAGAATCGGGCTTAATTATCCCACTGAGCGAAATGATTTTCGAGCTTGCATGTGAAGGCTATCATCAGCTTGTTTCGGCAGGGTACCCGAATGTACCGATTGCAGTAAATGTTTCGAGCATTCACTTCCAGCAGCAAAGCTTCTTAGATTCGGTTCAAAAAATTTTAGAGCGGAATAATGCTTCTGCACAAAGCTTTGAAATCGAAGTGACTGAGCGGACAGTGATGAACAGTGCGCAGGAGACAGTGAGTAAACTAGTAAAACTGAGGCAATTAGGTTTTAAGCTTTCGATCGATGATTTCGGGACAGGGTATTCTTCATTAAGTTACTTAGTGCGATTCCCGCTCGATGTGCTGAAAATTGACCGCAGCTTCATTCAGCATATTTGCTCGCTTGATGATAAGCAGGCAATTGTCGATGCGATTATTCAAATGGCGCATCGCCTGCAAATGAAAGTAGTAGCTGAAGGTGTGGAAACAAGCCAGCAAGTCGATTTGCTTAAATCGATGGGCTGTGATTATATTCAAGGGTATTACTACAGTAAACCATTGCCTATGGAAGAATTAATCGACTTCATCCAATTTTGGGAAGTCGAGCATCAAGAAAGGATTTAAACGCATGACAAAATTTAATTTAGTTGCAACAGCTGCAATGGGCCTAGAGGCAATTGTAGCAGAAGAAGTACGTGATCTAGGATACGAAACACGGGTCGATAACGGCAAAGTATATTTTGAAGGCGATGAGATGGCGATTGCTCGCACGAATCTATGGTTGCGTGTAGCGGACCGCGTGAAAATCGTCGTTGCCCAATTTCCTGCTAAAACATTTGACCAGCTATTTGAAGGTGTAAAAGCAGTTCAATGGGAAAAATACTTACCGGTGGATGCAAATTTCCCAGTGTCGGGAAAATCGGTCAAATCGACATTATTCAGTGTACCGGATTGTCAGGCAATCACGAAAAAAGCAATTGTTGAACGAATGAAACTTGCTTATAAACGTTTAGGATTTTTAGATGAGTCCGGTCCGACATTTAAAATCGAAATTTCGATTTTAAAAGATACGGCAACATTAACGATCGATACATCGGGCGTAGGCTTGCATAAACGCGGATATCGTACGACGCAAGGTGAAGCACCATTAAAAGAAACACTTGCAGCAGCATTAGTGAAAATTTCAAAGTGGTCGCCAAGCCGTCCGTTCGTAGATCCATTCTGTGGTTCGGGAACGATTGCATTGGAAGCGGCAATGATTGGCCAAAATATTGCACCGGGCTATAACCGCGAATTTATTTCGGAATCATGGCCATGGATGAAGCAGGATATTTGGGATAAAGCCCGTGATGAGGCTGATTCTTTAGCGAATTATGATCAGGAATTAACGATCATCGGTACGGATATCGATCATAAAATGGTTGCAATCGCGCAAGAAAATGCACTTGAAGCAGGCTTTGGAGATTTATTGACATTCAAGCAAATGCAGGCGACTGATTTCACAACGAAGCTGACAGACGGGGTTATTGTTACAAACCCGCCATATGGTGAGCGTATCGGTGAAGTAGAAGAAATCGAGAAAATGCTGCGCCAGTTTGGTCAAGTTATGCAAAACTACCCGACATGGTCAGTATACATGCTGTCATCAATGGAAGACTTAGAAGTACATTATGGTAAAAAAGCGACGAAAAAGCGTAAATTATTTAACGGATTCATCCGCACAGATTTATACCAGTACTGGGGTCAAAAATCTAAGCGCGAAAATTAATATCGAAGAGCGTGTCCGAGAAGACATTTCGGAGAACGCTCTTTTTGTTGCATATTATTAGTCTTTTTTATGTAAATCGTTGTATAATGATGAGTACGGAATTTTTTATTAAATTGTAAAATGTTAGTATTTGCGGGAGGAAATGTAAATGTTCCTCCCGCCTCATATTGAGGGGGAACATCCATTTGAGAAAATCTTTACCTTTTGAATTATCGAGAGAGAAAACTTTCTTCGACTCTTTAGGAGATTGGTTAGGCGATGTCCTGTATGACGAATTGCCTGAACGAGGATTTGAATGCCGTGACGAACAAATTTTCATGGCTTACCAAATAGAGCAAGCTTTAAAAGAAAAGAATGTGTTATTTGCGGAAGCTGGTGTAGGAACAGGAAAAACGATTGCCTACTTATTACCTGCTGTATCCTATGCACGTTATACAGGAAAACCGGCACTTATTGCCTGTGCAGATGAAACTTTAATCGACCAGCTCGTAAAAGAGGGCGGCGATATTCATAAACTTCGTGATGTATTAGGTCTGGATATTGATGTCCGCCTTGCAAAATCACGTGACCAGTATTTATGTTTAAAACGTTTTGAAGAAGCGGAAAAAACGGAAACAGAAGAGTGGATTGATGATATTGCGTTTTCAATTCCGGATGGGGTGTATGCACAGGGCAGTATGATTGCCGTGCAGCCATACGGGGAGCGCTCGGATTATCCGTTAGTGACGGATGAAGACTGGGAGAAAGTAAACTACAATTCAATCATGCAATGTGCGGTTTGTGATTTACGTAATCGTTGCGGCCAAACATTACACCGTGCACATTACCGTAAATCGACGGACCTTATCATTTGTTCGCAAGACTTTTTAATGGAGCATTTGGCGACAAAGGAATCACGTGAACGTGAAGGGCAATTACCGCTATTACCGGAAGTTTCAATGATGGTCCTTGATGAAGGACATTTACTTGAATATGCAGCCCAAAAAGCATTAACGTACAAAGTTCAGGCATATACGATCGTAGAGTTGCTGGAACGATTAATGGTAGATGGTGTCCGTGAGCGTACATTATATGCGATGGAACATTTACAAGATCACCATGAACTGTTTTTTGACCAGTTGCGTGAAGATATCATTCAATCTGAAGAAGACCGTAAACGTATTGTGAAGTCAGAACGACTGATCCAATTGGGCGAGCGCGTAATTGCATATGTCGACCAGCTGCTGGAAGAATTTGTTTTTGAATCGGAACTCTACATGATTCCTGAATATGAGCTGAATATGGCGGAAGAGTTTTTAGAACATTATGTTGCGGCAATTCGTATTTTTGTTGCACAAGGAGATGCTGTTGATTGGCTGGAGGATACAGATGGAGAAGAGACGCTCGTCATTATGCCGCGCCTGATTACCGATGTTCTTTCCGAAACATTATTCTCGAAAAAAATGCCAATCGTGTTCTCATCGGCTACGCTATCGGTGAATAAAGATTTCAGCTATATATCATCAAGCTTAGGCATTGAACAATACCAAAGCTTCAGTGTACCATCACCGTTTGATTACGAAGAAGTGATGAAAATTTATTTACATGAACTTTCTCAATCCGAAAAAACTGCAAAAGTAGAGCAGCTTTTGAAAGATGGTAAACAGACGTTAATTTTATTTAAATCAAAACAGGCAATGAATCACTTTAAATCAAATGTAGGTTTAATGGAACGCTTAAATATCGCATTTGAAGGAGACCGTGAGCTTTCGGCAATTGTCCGTGAGTTCCAAAACGGTGAAGTAAAGACATTATGTTCGTATCATTTATGGGAAGGCTTGGATTTACCGGAAGAAGCGTTAACGCGCGTAATTATTTTCGACTTGCCGTTCCCGCCGCATGATCCATTGTTCGATGCAAAACGTTCATTTGCACAAAATCCATTTGAAGAAGTTGAATTACCATTCATGCAGCTTCGTCTTCAACAAGGAATGGGCCGTTTAATTCGTACTTCGAATGACCATGGTGACATTCATATTTTATTAAATAATGAAGAAGCAAGCGTAAAATCTCACTTCACAAATATTTTAGCAGTAGACCCACAATAGTGTTCAACCCCGTTCGAGTGTTTTGAGCGGGGTTTTTGTTTTAGAATTGCTTTGACGGAGCGGATTTTCTAATAAGTAGTAGTGATGTTCTAATATAATTTGAAAAGTTGTCTAATAAAATGCTGAATTTCCAATATGTAAATCTTATCTTCTGAAATGGAGTTATAAAGTTCAAATATAGTAGTGAATTATTCTAATATACTTTAATTTCTTCAAATAAAAAAACCTTTCATTGAAATGATCAACAAAAGGCAATAATGATTTACTCTTCTTCAGTATCAATTGTATATAGAATAATTAAATCCCCGATACCTTCTAATGTAGCTGGTATTTTAAATGCTTGCTTGAAGCCGTATAATTTCGCATGTCCGACCATTACAGTAGGTGGCGTAATATCAAGCTCCAAATCATGTTGGACTGTGTATGTACATAAATTACCGGCAATCATATTTCCGAGTTCGCCTGTAAAAGACTCAAGCATAGCACCTTCTAAAGGCATTCCAAACATCGCAGAGCCGATTGCACTAAAACTTTCCGGTGTGCCATCAATGATAATGCGTCCTTTAATATCGCCAACTAATCCTATAAGCACACCCAACTCTAGTTGTTCATAAGGTTCATTTATGATGGAAGGAGATTTAACATCTATAATCATAGGTAATATAGTTTTTAGTGAATGTATTGTCCCGTTTAAAATAGTTTGAATATGCATCGAATTACTCAATAATAATTTCTCCTTCCTGGACTTTTAATTCATATTAACATGTTACTTCGGTATATGTATAGAAGAAAATTAAAAGAGGCTGTATTGACAGATAATTTCAGAGCATATATAATGAAAATGATAATTATTATCAGTATATAGGGCGGTGTTTGAAATGTTGTATGCTTTTATTGGGGCAACAGTGATCGTTTATGTGGCAATTGGAAACCATGTGTTAAAAAATGTAGCAAATTAGAAATTGAAATATTGAAAATTATTCATCGCATTGTCACATTGACAATGCGATTTTTATGTAATAGAGTAGAAATTTCATGAAATATGTTCCAAAATAGGAAGTATAAATATTTGATAAGTGAGGTCATCGCATTGGTCAACGTTGTAAAGAGAAATAATATTTCGATCAAGGGTAAGGGAGAGCAAATTTTATTATTTGCGCATGGGTTTGGCTGTGATCAAAATTTATGGCAAAGTTTAATTTCTTATTTTGAGGAATCGTACAAAATTATTCTTTTTGATTATGTAGGTGCTGGTAACTCCGATATAACGGCATATGATAGTGTGAAATATAATAGCTTAGATGGTTATGTACAGGACGTCATCGACATTATTGAGACATACGATCTTAAAAATATTATTTTTATTGGTCACTCTGTAAGTTCGATGATCGGTATGCTAGCTGCTATAAAAATGCCGCAATACTTTTCAAAGCTTATTATGATAGGCCCTTCCCCTTATTATTTGAATGATGGAGATTATAAAGGGGGATTTGATCGAAGTGAAATTGATGAACTGCTTGTAACAATGGAAATGAATTTTGAAGGTTGGGCAAGCTATATGGCCCCAATTGCAATGGATCAATCAAGTGATTCACCATTAACAAAGAGACTTGAAGAATCATTTGTATCAACGAATTCAAGTATTGCGAGACAGTTTGCAGAAGTCACTTTCTTTAGTGATTCACGATATCGATTAGGGGAGACGCAAATTCCTACATTAATCCTGCAATGCGCGAATGATAGTATTGTACCGATTGAAGTAGGCTATTATTTAAGCGCTCATATTCCGAACAATGAATTGGTAATATTAGATACTAGGGGGCATTATCCACATTTAAGCGACCCGAAATTAACAGCAGAAATTATATTAAACTACTTAAAATAAGGATAGGGGCGTATGCATCGATGGATAGACGTCTAGCTCAATTGCCTTGTGGATATATCAATACAAACGAGCAATATACAATTATTGATGTAAATGAAACATTTTTGCAATGGACAAATTACAGGCTTGAAGAGTTATATGGACAACATCTTGAAAAGTTGTTTTCATCCAGTAGTAAATTAATTTTCCATTCGTATTTTTATCCCAATATGGCAATGTATCAATTTGTAGATGAACTTTTTATTAACATACAGAATGCTGCTGGACAAACAATGCCATGTTTAGTCAATGCAAAACAAGTCAATATGGAAGGTGAGAATTTTGTCGATATTGTCATGATGCCAATGAACAAGCGAATTGAATATGAGCGTGAAGTTCGACAAGCGAAACTATTATTGGAAGAAGCATATAACGAGAAAACAATCGCCCATGAACATTTGCAGCAAATTAATAAAAAAATTGAAGAGAAACAGCAGCAATTAATTCAAATGAACGAAGAACTACAGTATATTTCCAATACAGACAACTTAACCGGTATTGGCAATCGCCGTTTTTTCCATCAAAAGCTTCAAATCCATATTGAGCAGTTTAATAAACATGGAATTCCATTTTCCTTGCTCGTAATGGATATTGACCATTTCAAACAGGTGAATGATATATATGGACATGCAATAGGAGATTTGGTTTTAGCACAATTAGGAGTTCTATTGAAAACAGCTGCTCGTGACCAGGATATTCCCGCACGATTTGGGGGAGAAGAATTTATTTTACTGTTAGGCCAAACAGATGAAGAGAAAGCGTTTGAAATTGCCCAACAGTTGATTAAACAGTTTGAGAAAACAATATGGCCATCAGTTGGCCGGTTAACGGTAAGTATCGGCTGTACAACATTTAAAAAGGGTGATACTGAGAGCTCTGTTTTTGAACATGCGGATGATGCACTCTATGAATCAAAGCGAAATGGACGCAACCAGGCAACACAGTATGAAGCGATGAAAAGGATGTAGCTTTCTTTTTTGAGTTTTAGGATAACTGATACATACAATAAAAGGCTAATTAATTACTTCATTAGCCTTTTTAATGACGATGAAGTTTTCGTACAATTACATTTTCTTAATAGTTAAAGCCATTGTTCAATACAAGTAATCGATTGGTTGATCGTGTCCAGACGGATTTTTTTGCCGATCGCCAAAGGGAACATCGGGTGAGTATGGGCACAGTCGACATCGGCAAGAATAGGAATAATTTTACCATCCAGCTGTTCCAATAACAGATCAAGCGGCTGCTTGCCTGTCCCTTCATCATCAAAGAGCTCGTGTTTTCCAAGGATAATACCTGCAGCTTTATCAAATATCCCGTGCAATTTCAACATCGCAAAATTCTTTTCTACAGTTGACGCACACTTCAATGAATCCTCAATCAGTAATATATCACCCGTATTAATAACAGGAAAATAAGCTGTCCCGATGAAGCCGTACATTGTATTATTATTGCCGCCAATTAAACGCCCTTCAACAACACCTTCATGAATACTGATCCATTTATTTGAGTACAGTGTTTTTGGCTTCTCATAATCTAGCCAGTTAATCATTTCATCTGACCATATACGTGGCATTGGAATCGAGTACGGAACGCTTGGTTGACAAAAATAGCGGTCAAAATAATTGTATGTTTCATGGACAAGCGGCTCAAATTCTCCGAACGAAGGGATGAGTGCCGGCCCGTAAAATGTAGGAATATTCGTTTTGGCAAAAAGAGCCAATAAAATTGCAGTAGTATCAGAGTAGCCAATCACAATTTTCGGATTATTTTTAAACGCATCGTAATCTATATAGGGGAGCAGGCTATTAGAATTCGTACCGCCGATTGAGGACATGATCATTTTAATTGATGGATCTCTCAGTAGCTGATTAAATTCTTCAGCACGTTCCTTTGGCGTCCCTGACCGATAGCCATCTTGTTTACCTGTAAGAGTTCCCTCGATAATGTGAAATCCTTTTTTCTCCAAAAATTCTTTACCGCGAATGTACCGCAATTTTGCGGTAGCAGTTGCCGGTACAGAAGGTGAGAAAATGCCGATCTTATCTCCTCGTTGCAATGGATGAAACATATAATCACCTATCTTTACTAATTTATAGTTTTGGATATATGTTAAAATTATACAATATATTCGAGCAGAAAAAAGGAAATAATAAATGTAGAGTATATGATAGAAAATGAGGAGGTGAGCAGCTAGTTACGTCAACTAGTGTCAAATGAACAAATTACAAAATATTTATGAACAGGCAAAGCAAATGACAGCAGGTGGTAAGGTCGCATCGTATATACCAGCACTTGCTGCAGCAAATAGTGATTTGTTTGCAGTAAGTTTACTAAGCGCAGAACAGGAAATCGAATTAGGTGATTGTACAGAAACTTTTACGCTTCAAAGTGTCGTGAAAGTAATCAGTTTTATGGTCGCTGCAAATCACCACGGTATAGAGGAAATCATGGATTATGTTGATGTGGAGCCGACAGGGGATTCATTTAATTCGATCGTCCGCTTGGAAGGCCATAATAATAAGCCGTTCAATCCGATGATCAATGCAGGGGCGATAACGATCGCTTCGTTACTTCCAGGTGAGACAATGTTCGAAAAAGTGAAATCTGTGACGACTTATTTAGAACAAATGATTGGAAAGAAAGTGCATATTAATAATGAAATCTATTTTTCGGAATACCAGTCAGCTGATTATAACCGGGCAATCGCCTATATATTACAGGCGAATGGTTTCCTGAAATCAGATGTTGAGGAAGCTCTTCAAGTCTATTTACAGCTCTGCTCGATTTCAGTAAATGTGTCAGATTTAGCGAAAATGGCATTTTATTTTGCGACTAATGGAAAAGAAAGTGAAGCTTGCTGCAATAAAGAGGTAATTAATATTGCAAAAGCTTTAATGCTCACATGCGGCATGTATAATGCATCCGGAAAATTTGCAGCGTTTGTTGGGTTGCCGGCAAAGAGCGGTGTATCCGGTGCAATCATTGCCATTGTACGTAATGGTGAAATAGAACAACTGAAAGGTCCGATTGGCATCGGCATTTATGGACCAGCAATTGATCAAGTCGGTAATAGTGTAGCAGGCACCGATTTTTTGATGCACCTGTCAAAGGATTATGATTTGTTTTGTTTATAATAGGAAAAGGAACATTCCCTCAAAAAATAAAGGAATGTTTCTTTTTTAGTTTAACGATAAGGAAGAAGTTCGATAACTTTCGTTGCGGTGTTTTTTACAAATGTTGCGTCATGCTCCACAAATAATAACGTCGGTTTATATTGAGCGATCATTTTTTCAATCTGTTGCTGGTTAAAAACATCCAAATAGTTGAGCGGTTCATCCCAAATATAAAATTCTGCTTCGAGTCCCAGCGACTTTGAAAATTCGACTTTCTTTTGCTGACCCATGCTCATACTTTCGATTGGAACCTGAAAAACATCACGGTTTAATCCGAAAATGCGTAAATTGTTTAAAAATAATGTGTAGTCGATTTGCTGTTCAAAGGCATAGTCTTTTAACATCCCTCGATTATATTCATAATTTTGGCGGATAACACTTGTGCTCAACCCTTGTGGCATGTTCATTTCGCCGTTTACAGTACCGGAAAATGTACCTTGTAAATATTGAACAAGTGATGTTTTACCACTACCGTTCGGTCCGACAATGGCAACTTGCTCTCCTTGGAAAATTTCAAATGAAATAGGTTGGAACAGCGGTTGATCACTATAACTCAACGTAAAATTTTTCACCCGAAGCACAGGATTCCGATGCTTAAATTGACATTTTATCGTCAAATCGCTTATCATTTCAATATTTTTCAGCAGATTCGTTTTATTCTCGATTTTTTCCTGTGTGCGTTTTTCGATAGCTTTTGCCCGTTTATTCATACGTTTTGCAACGGCATTACCGAACGGATCATTACCTGAAGGCTTTTCACGTTGCCCGGCCCAGTTAGACTTTTCGCGAGCCGTTTTTTGCAGGCGGTTGATTTCAGCGTTTAATGAGCGATTTTGCTCGAGTTCAAACTCGTCCTGTAGCTTCTTCTGCTGTTCATAAATTGAGAAGTTTCCTTTGTATACGCTAAGTTGGCTTTTTTCAATCGCCAAAATATGTGTGACCACTTCATCGATAAATTGACGGTCATGACTGACGACGATAAAGCCTTTTTTCTTTTTCAAATAGTTTGCAACGATGGACCGGCCTTTCATATCGAGGTGATTCGTCGGTTCATCGAGCAGCAGAAAACGGTTTTCTTCACAAAAGACAGCAGCAAGCATTATTTTTGTTTGTTCGCCTCCTGACAATTGCTCAAAGGGCATCCATAGCAACGATTGATCAAGCGACAAAAGCTGGCATTCCCGTTCGAGCTTCCATAACTCAACTGGCATTACCTCATCAATCGCATAATACGTACTAACTTTTGAATCGCGAATAGTAAGGGGAAAATAATGGAATTCTTCATCACTTGTTACTGTTCCGCTGTATGGTAATTTGTTTTGCAGTAAATGAAGCAAAGTTGTTTTTCCACGACCATTACGGCCTATCAGACCAAGCTTCCAAGTATTATCGATCGTTATATTAATGTTATTAAATAATGGTTCTTCGAGTAAATCATAGCTAAATGATACGTTTTTCATTTCTATTGGCATATATTCATACCTCCAAATTTTGGTTTGAAAGTATACGCATTCACAAAGAATATTTATATATAAAAAATCCTTCTGAAAAAGTCAGAAGGATTAGTAATCATACGTAAATAAGCCTTTAAAATCGCTAAAGGAGTATAAATGGGCAGACTAATCCTATTTTATGTGAAAATGCGTATACATTTTTACGTGTAAAATAGAATTATTTATCCATCAGCCATTCATCTTCCTTTCCAGTAAATTACTAGTAGTATGCCATAGATCGTTTGGGAATTCAACCCTCTTATTCATGGAGCAATCAAATCCAAAAGAAAATCCATTTTTCCTTTGGAGAAAATTATAAAGTGGGAATAACTCATATTAGTAAACGAAAAATAAAAATGTTTACAAATATGATGACGCATTTTATAAATGTTATAGAGGTGATGTTTTTGGAAATTCAAAATATTTCAACGGAAGCACTTATAAAAGGTTTTGAAATGAAACAGGAATGTTATCAATGTTTGTTTTGTAAACAGTCCTATCATTTAGATGAAGTCTTTCCGTATGACAATCGTTTTCTGACAGCGGAAGGCATGATTAAAAAGCATATTGAGCTGGCGCATATTTCACCATTTCATGCTTTGCTTGCTTTAGATAAAAAAGTGAGCGGGTTGTCAGATGTTCAAATTGAAATGATGCAGCATTTTTTCGAAGGCAAAACCGATCAGGAAATTGTAAGTGATAGCAATGTTTCGAGTGTATCAACAGTTCGTCAGCATCGCTTTAAACTTCGTGAAAAGGAAAAACAGGCGAAAATTTTTATTGCCCTCATGCAGCTAATGAAAAACCCTGAACATTATCAAATACATAAAGGGGCGAGACAAGTGGATGAACGTTATAGTATCGAACAGAAGGAACGAGAAAAAGTACTGACTACCTATTTTAAAAACGGGTTGGACGCGGGGATAGAAACGATTCCAAGTAAGGAAAAGAAAAAACTCATTATCCTTCAGCATATTTTAAAGCGTTTTGAAGAAGGGAAGCACTACCATGAAAAAGATGTGAATGAAATTTTAAAGACTGTTCATGATGATTTTGTATCACTGCGCCGTCATCTGATTGAGTATGGCTTTATGGAGCGGAGTGACGATGGTTCGGAGTACTGGGTGAAAAAATAGGGGGGCTATCTATGAAGGTAGAGCTGACACGATATCGTGTAAAAGCCGGGAAAACTTCTTTAGTAAATGAATGGATGGATTTTTTAAATGATCATATGGAAGATGTACTCGTAACACTTGAGGGAGAAAAAATGTATGTGGAAACAATTTTTCACGAACATTTCAATGGTGAAGAATATTTATACTGGTATTCGGTGCAAGGAAAAGGTGGGGTGGATGTTGATGATTCCACCCATTGGATTGATAAAAGACATCTGGAATACTGGGATGAATGCATCGATGAAAGCTTTGGTTCTATTGATTTGAAAACAGAGGTCGTAATGATTCCTGAAAAAGTACGGGCTAGTATGAACTGTTAATGAAACACTGATTCTTAATATTAGAGAAATAAATTTTCTGAAAATAATATTCAGGTTTGTATGTTCTTAATAAAATATATTCATTTTCGTCCTTTAAACGAGAAAACCAACTAAAATTATATGATTATCTTAATTTCAATCAAAATACTTGTATTATAGTAGTATTATATTATATTATATCCCTATTGATAAACTTGGTTTTAAATAGGAGGAATTATTTTGTTGCAAATGGCAATAACGGGTATCCTTTGTGGTGCTCTTTTAGGATTTGTGATGCAACGTGGACGTTTCTGTTTAACAGGCGGTTTCCGTGATATGTACATCGCAAAAGATAATCGTATGTTTTATGCATTATTAGTAGCCATTGCAGTTCAAGCGGTAGGTGTGTTCCTACTGATTGAGGCAGGGGCGTTTGAATATACAGCAGGTCAGTTCCCATTATGGGCAACGATTGCAGGTGCATTTATTTTCGGTATCGGGATTATTTTAGCAGGCGGCTGTGCGACAGGCACTTGGTATCGTGCGGGTGAAGGCTTAATCGGAAGCTGGATCGCATTGGCATTTTACATGTTAATGGCAGCTATTATGAAGTCAGGCCCATTAGCACAATTTACAGTTGATGCACGTACACCGGTAGTAGGTACTGACTCAATTGCCGATACTTTTGGCATTAATGTCTGGTTTTTAGTCATTCCGTTTGTTGCATTGGTGGCGTTCATTGTTTACCGTGAATTACGCAAACCACGTGTGAAAATTCCAGGCTTGAAACCTAAGAAAACAGGTTTGGCACATATTTTATTCGAAAAACGCTGGAATCCGTATGTGACAGCAATTTTAATCGGTTTGATCGCAACATTAGCTTGGCCGTTAAGTGCTGCATCAGGACGTATTTTCGGTTTAGGGATTACAACACCTTCAGCAAACATTCTACAGTTTTTAGTAACTGGCGACTTAGACATCATTAACTGGGGTGTATTCCTTGTTATGGGTATTTTATTCGGTTCTTACTTCGCTGCGAAAATGAGCGGTGAATTCCGTTTACGTACACCGGATACAAAAACAGTTGTGCGCAGCTCTGGCGGCGGTATTTTAATGGGATTCGGCGCAAGTATTGCAGGCGGATGTTCAATCGGGAACGGTCTTGTAATGACATCAATGATGACTTGGTCAGGTTGGGTTGCTTTACTATTCATGATTTTGGGTACATGGACAGCATCGTACTTCGTATTTGTGCGTCCATCAAAAAAACGTGCAACAGCGCGTGCTTAAGGAGAGAATTTACATGAAAAAAACATTAGAGGTATTAGGAATGGTTTGTCCGTTTCCATTAATCGAAGCAAAAGAAGCAATTAAAGAATTAAACACAGGAGATGAGCTGGAAGTACAATTCGATTGTACTCAAGGCACAGAATCCATTCCACGCTGGGCAGCAGAAGACGGCCATGAAGTAACGAACTACGAACAATTAGGCGAAGCTTCTTGGACAATTACAATTAAGAAAAAATAATTTCCGAGTTATAGGCAGCATCTCGATATTTGAGATGCTGTTTTTTTATGGGGTGACAGGCAAGATAGGGGGCATATTACCCGACACTATAGATTGAAAGATTTTATTTATTATGAAGCTATTAAGGCAAATTAAGATTTAAAGTAAATTTTGGCTATTGCAGAGCTTTTATTAGAATATTTATGGGAGTTATTAGAAAAACTCGGAGCGATAATAGAATTTAAAACAACGATTTTAGAATATAGCGTGCCAATCTCTAAGGATTTGTTAGGGAAGTACAAAGCTTGGGTTTTTATTAGAACAATTCAATGGATTATTAGAAAAAGTCAGAGAGGTATTAGAAGATCCTCAGGTGGTATTAGAACATGTGGTCTTCCGTCAATATTTCGGACAAACGTTAAGAGACTTTTTTTGCTACCGCCCTTCGGTTGCTCTGCTTTTCATCCCTCCATGCCCAAACCTGGGCATGGAGGGATGAAAACCCTGTAAGAGAACTTTATGAGGCATTTTGACAAACAGACTCCTGTTGATTTCTCTCAAATTGGTTTGGTGATAAATAACCGATTGTTGAATGACGTCGTCGTTCATTGTAAAAGCTTACGATATATGACTCCACGCTTTTTCTTGCTTCTTTTTTGGATTCGAAACGGTTACGATAGATCCATTCTTTTTTGATTGTGGCGTGGAAGGATTCAATACACGCATTGTCATAGGGATCTCCTTTACGACTCATGCTAATTTTAATCCCATGTTCTTTTAAAGTGCTTGTATAGCTTGTGGCACAAT